>CANFCB010000020.1 GCA_947445025.1 Myxococcales bacterium | reverse complement strand
TCGGACACAGCGCCTCCGTCATTCTGCGGTAAATGACACGGCTAGATGAAAGAAAATAAATATTTAGTCCAAGTAAAAATCTAAGCGGAATGCGGGACATACCTTCATCTAGGCTCAAATATAGACTTTTTAGAAAAAGTTGTTAGAAGATATGGCATGGCTGTATCGTTTAACAAAGATGTGTCCGATCAATTTTCCTTAAAGCCTTTCCTGAACCATGAAGGCCGGCTACGGGTTTTACTCGTTCTTAAAAAAACCCGATTTGACAATTACCAGGAAAACAAAGCCAAATTAGAAAAAATTCCCGATGCTGACGATATCAAAGAAATGCAAGCCGGCCATGATTTGCATATATATAGCATCAAAAAAGTTTGCTCCATTTTACAAAAAAACCACGTGGATTATTTAGAGTGTTCACGCGGCGAGTTAGATACTGCTCTTCTTCAGGGTCGCATTATTATTACCATCGGTGGCGATGGAACTTTGTTAGAAGCAGCGCACGATGCCAAAGAAAACCCTTTTCTAGGTGTTAATTCCGATCCTGTGCGCTCGGTTGGTTCTCTTTGTTTGGCGACGAGTGATACTTTTGAGCTTATATTTGCTCAACTACTAAGCGGGCAGTTGCCTCTCAAAAAAGTTATGCGAATCGCTGGGTATTTAAACGATCAAAAGTTGCCGATTGAAGCCTTAAACGAAGTGTTGATTGCCCATGAAAATCCTGCTGCCATGAGTCGATACACTATAGCGATTGATGGAAAAAAAGAATTTCAAAAAAGTTCTGGTGTTTGGATCGCAGCCCCAGTGGGTTCGTCCGGTGCTATTGTTTCTGCCGGTGGAGTAGTGCAGAACATTGATGATCAAAGAATGCAAGTCGTCGTCAGGGAGTCTTATTTCTCCGAAGAAATCGCACCCAAGCTCTTATTTGGTTTTGTCGGTGCGATAAAGACCGTGACCATTATCAGTCAAATGCAAGATGGTGGTATTTATTTTGATGGCCCAGTGAAAAAGTTTCCTTTTGTTTTGGGATCCCGGTTAGACTTAAAAGTTAGTGAGCAAAAGCTATGTCTTTTTGTGACAGAAGAAATGGAAGAACGGCGCCAGCGAATTGGAAGATTTAGAGAAAATTATCATCGTCAAATATCTGTTCTTCGGTACCAAAACATGTTTAATTTTTAAAAAACTATGGAGAAATCAATGTTAAAAGAAGGCGACAAAGCTCCCTTGTTTGAGCTTCCTGGTGATGATGGGCATATTTATTCGTTAGCCCAAAATTGGGGTAAATGGGTAGTGCTTTATTTCTATCCTCAGGATTTAACACCGGGCTGTACCACTGAAGCTTGTGAGTTCAATGACGCGCTTAGTGAGCTGTCACAATGTGATTCAGTGGTTTTAGGGGTGTCAAAAGATTCACTGGCCAGCCACCTGCGTTTCAAAAGTAAATACGCGTTGGGATTTCCTTTGTTGAGTGACGCTGATTTAGGTATTCATAAAGCTTACGGCGCCTATGGTGAAAAAAATAATTACGGCAAGACGTCGATTGGGACGATTCGCACCACGGTAGTGATCGATCCCCGCGGTAAAGTTGCTAAAATTTGGTCAAAGGTGCGCGTGAAAGATCACGTCAAAGCGGTGACCGATTGGCTGCAGAAAGCAAACGGAAAAGGCACGGAAATGATGTCAAAATCGATTCGCGTGAAAAAATAATGCCGAGAGCGGGACTCGAACCCGCACGGAGTTACCCGGGCGATTTTAAGTCGCCTGCGTCTACCTGTTCCGCCATCTCGGCAATCGATGGACCCGTGGCTTTTCATATACTAACTATTTTAGGAAGTAAAAGGTCTTTTCGCCCCATTTTCTAAATTGCTGATTGGTGCTTAGAGTTTCTCTCAGGATTTTAAGGTTTTCAGGAGTTTTTATGGCTGCAGAGCAATCTGGAAAAGTACTAGTCAAGACACTGGCGGATTTGTCAAAAGATCTGACCATATCCGATGCTTCCACGCAAAGCGGGCTGAGCCTTAGAGATGCTGAGACCGGGCTGCACTATTTAGTGTCCGAATATCGTGGGCATTTATCAGCGACGGAAAAAGGTGAGCTTTTGTTCCGTTTTCCTAGTGGATTTAGTAAGCCTTGGGAAAAGATAGAAGCCTTAGACGCGGCTTGGCAAAAGGTCAAAAAAACGACCTTGGGTATTTCCAAATTTGTTGTGCGCGCTTGGATCTCGGTTGTGATGGTCGCCTATGTGGCAATCTTTGCCGCGATTTTGATCGGCCTTTCTTTTGCCAATAAATCTGATCGAGACGATCGCGGGGGTTCCTTTGGCGGCACAATATTGCTGCACACTTTGCTGCGCTTGGTGATGGATTCATTGTTTTGGACGTTTCATCCATTCTCGCCTTTTGCGGTTCAGTATCGAGGCACACATGGTCATCAACCGCGCCGTCAAAAAAGCGAAATACCTTTCTATGAAAAAGTTAATCGCTTCTTTTTTGGACCAGCCAAGCCAACAGTCGATCCTTTGGAAATGCAACGTAAGATCTTAAGCGAAATACGTGTGCAAAAGGGGCGTATTGGTTTGTCAGACGTGATGCGTGTCACCGGATTGCCCAGAGACCGAGCTGATCCGTTAATGGCGAGGTTGATGCTGGATTATGAAGGCGAAGTTCAAGTTTCAGATGGTGGTGGCATTTTATATTTGTTTCCCGTGATACGTAAAACAGCACATGATAAAGTGGTTGAACAACCAGAATCGATCTGGTCCAAACAAGAAAAATTGCTGCCACTGACTGGCAATACCGGTGGGTCAAATTTTTTGATCGCTGGACTCAATGGTTTTAATTTATTGATGAGTACCGTGGCCATCAGTGGTGGCTGGACCTTGGCGAAGTTGCAATGGATGTTTACCGCGGGTGCGCAGGCTAAACATTTAGGTTTTTTAGCGCCGATGCCGGAAGGAACACCGCTGCTTTTAGGGTGGATTCCTTTTTGGTTTTCGCTGGCACTTTTTATGCTGCCATTGGTGCGCTGGAGTAAAAGAGGCTCAGAGCAAAAGAAGGTCAATCATGAAAATGGTCGTCGTGGTTTGCTATGGGCAGTACTCAATCGCTTGACCCGCAAAGGCATCGGTGAAACCACACTCAAAGAGGCATGGAAAAAATCAGCTGGCGTGCAGCCAGGTGAAAGAGAGCTGACGCGTGAAGTAGTCAAATTGGGCGGCGAATTAGAAGTCGACGATGGCGGTCATACTTATTATCGATTCCGTGACCTTGAGGCGGAGGCATCGGGTCTTGAAAGCGAACGAAAGCTTGCCCGTGATGAAGAAAAAGAAGTTGGTAAAGTGGTTTATTCTTCACTATAAAGTAGTTTCGCCGTGCTGGCACATATCAAGTCCTATGGCCTCTTCTTCAGGTGTAACGCGTAGCGGCAAAATAAAATCAGTAATTTTGTAGAGCAGAAACGATGCACCGAAGACAAAAATGAAAATACCGATAAGAGCAGCTATCTGCACTAAAAAAGTATGGGCCGGACCATAAAAAAGGCCAACATCTTTGGCAAAAAAACCAGTTGCAATCATTCCCACAATTCCACCAATGCCGTGGCAGGGAAAAACATCTAAGGTGTCATCTAGTTCTGTTTTTGATCTTAATTGCACAGCGATATTGCTGACGATGCTAGCGATAAAGCCGATGATAATCGCTTGGGGAATTGTCACAAATCCGGCTGCAGGTGTAATAGCGACAAGCCCCACGACGGCTCCAATGCATGTGCCTAAAGCAGATGGTCGTTTTCCTTGCCATAGATCAAAGAAAATCCAGGTAAGCATTGCTGCTGCAGACGCGGTATTAGTAGTGGCGAAAGCAGTGATGGCCGAGGTATTTGCTCCCAAAGCTGATCCTGCATTAAAACCAAACCAGCCAAACCAAAGCATGCCAGTGCCAAGAATAACATATGGGATGTGCGTAGGGTTGTGCGATTGTTCTTTTCCTGGGCGTTTGTGACGAGGTCCTAGGTACATAGCTCCGGCCAGCGCTGCCACACCTGCGGAAATGTGGACGACGGTGCCGCCGGCAAAATCAAGAACTCCCATGAGGCGTAAAAAGCCCTGTGGATGCCAGGTCGAATGAGCAAGTGGACAGTATATAAACAAGGTAAAGAGGCAGACGAAAATGAGATAGCTGGAAAAACGCACGCGTTCGGCAAAGGAACCCGTGATGAGCGCTGGTGTAATGACGGCGAATTTCATTTGGAACATGGCAAATAACAACAAAGGAATAGTCGGCGCAAATTCTGGTTTAATGGCATTGTTCACATTGCGAAACATAAAATAAGTGCCGGGATTGCCAATGAAACCGCCAATGCTATCGCCAAAGGCAAGACTAAATCCCACCACCACCCACAAGAGGCTAACGACACCGAGGCAGATAAAACTTTGCAGCATAGTGGAAATAATATTTTTATGGTTAACCATGCCGCCATAGAAAAATGATAATCCCGGCGTCATAATTAAAACCAAACCGCTAGCCGTGAGCAACCAGGCCACATCGGCAAAATTAATGCCCGCTGTGTCAGCAACATTTTCAGACTGCGGGACAAAAAAACAAAAAAGCGCCAAGCTCGCTATGGCGAGCAAAGGAAAAACCGTTTTATGTTTAGACATCAAGTTTTCTCTATGAATTTGAGGGATTTGTCCCCCTTAGAAAAAGGGGGGGTAAATCTTTCAAAACATGCTTTCATACAACTCCCGATTTAAATTAATTAAGTAGTTTCTCAATGATTTTAACGACGTCAAGTTTGTTGTTTCGTTTGGCATCTGAAAGTGGCGTACCGTTCCAGCGATCAATAGCGCCGATGTTGGCATTTTTAGAAATTAAATATTCAACGACGTGTGCGTGTCCTTCTGAAGCCGCCAAATGTAAAGCGGTTCGTCCGTCATAGTCAGCCAAGTTAAGGTCGACGCCATTGGCAATGAGGTTTTGTACTTCGCCCAGATCGCCTTGACTGGCAGCCCAGCAAAGTTGAACAACCCCTTCAATCTGCGAAATATTTTTCTTTAAGCGCGGATCTTTTTTACGTGCCGAATCAACCAAAATATTATCGTAAACATGGAAATTGTAGAGCTCGACCAGCTTTTGACAAAATTCGATACCACGCACAGAATTTCCAAGTTGATCAAGTCTCGGCGACCAAATGACTAATCCTAAAACATTAGGAACAACAACCATGATGGCGCCAGAGACGCCGCTTTTGGAAGGAAGGCCAATGGTAAAAGCGAATTCTCCGGAGAAATCATACATCCCACAAGAGCCCATCAGTGAGAGACAGTGCTGCACGGTCAAAGGGCTCAGTATCTTATCACCAGTGGTTGGACAGATGCCTCCATTGGCTAAGGAAGCGGCAACGACGGATAATCCTTGGGCATCAATTTCAATTGAGCAGCATTGGAAATAAAATTCTAAGGTCTGTATCAAATTGGTATTGGCGGGAAATGCGCCCTTTTCACGCATAAAATAACCAAGCGCAAAGTTGCGATCGGCGGTTTCTCTTTCAGACAGATAAACAGGATTGTTAAAACTTAAGGGTGAATTTCCGCTGAGGCGTTTCCAAGATTCTAAAATAAAATCAAATCGATCCGCTAGATTTAATTCAGGCTGTATCAGCGAGCAACACATAATTGCCCCAGCATTAATCATAGGATTATGGGGTAATCCTGCGGCGCTGAGGCTGAGCTCATTAAATCCTTTCCCACTTGGTTCTCGTCCAATATGTTTATGCACAGTATCGGGGCCATGTTGTTCTAAAGCCAAACAATAGTTGATGGGCTTGTTAACAGACTGGAGGCAAAAAGGTTTATTAGCGTCGCCCAGTGAAAATCTTTGACCGCTGACAGTGGTTATCGCAACACCAAAGTATTCGGGATTAACGCGTGCCAACTGTGGTATGTAGAAGGCGACATGACCGTTGCGTAACTTTAACTTGACTAAAGATTTGGGAAATATCCTGGCAAAAGGAATCGAAGTCAGGAACAGCCAATCGTTTTTGAATAATATTTTTCAATATACTGCTATTGCTACTCACCAGTGTTTTAAATTGGTCAAAATTAATTTGTGCAGAATGAGACTGACGAAACGCTTCTATGATTGGTAATATACGCAGATCACTTTCTAAAATACCTGTTTCTCTTATTTTTTTTAAAATATCCTCTTTTGAGATCAGACCATCTGCATCTAAATCTAATGCGGAAAACATTCTGAGGTATTCGGTGGTAATGCCATCGCTGCTCTTCGAAAGGTTTTTAGCTGGTTTTATCTCGCCTGAGTGTAATTTCATTGCTGCTCCGATCAAATTTAAAGTTCACAAGTTGAATAAAGAAAAAGATAAAAACATCGGTCGTTTGTGCTATATGAATAATTAAGATTTCGGTTATCTATAAATAAAAAATTACAAATGATTTGTGAATTTTTTTCAGAAGGGAGAATCTATGTTGGCATTTGCAGAGTATATCTGGCTTGATGGAAGTGAGCCTACACAACAACTACGCAGTAAGATGCGAGTGTTGAATTTTACGGAAGGCAAAGTCAACTTATCCGCATTCCCGGAATGGGGATTTGATGGCTCGTCCACCTATCAGTCTTCGGGGCATGCGTCAGATTTAATTTTGCAAGCAGTTAATTTTGTGTGTGATCCGATTCGAGGCGAGGGCAATTATTTAGTGATGTGCGAAGTCATGAATGCGGATGGAACACCACACAAAACCAATACCCGTGCTTGGCTTCGTGAAGAAATGTCGCAAGGCGCAGATAAACAAGATCCGTGGGTTGGCTTTGAGCAGGAATTTACTTTATTTCAAAACGAAAGACCGCTTGGCTGGCCGGCAAATGGTTATCCTGCACCACAAGGTCCTTACTACTGCGCCGTAGGTAGTGATCGCATGTTCGGACGTGAATTAAGTGAAGCGCACGCTGCTGCTTGCTTGGATGCTGGTCTCGCTATTTACGGAACCAATGCCGAGGTGATGCCTGGACAGTGGGAATTCCAAATAGGCTATCGGGGCTTGTCCACGGAAAGCGCAGATCCTTTAAACATGTCAGATCATTTGTGGATGGCTCGTTGGCTTTTGTCTCGTTTAGGCGAAGACTTTGGTATTACAGTTAGTTTATCACCGAAGCCAGTCCCGGGAGATTGGAATGGGGCAGGGATGCATACCAATTTTTCTACTAAATCGACACGCGATGAGAAAGCAGGCTGGACCGCGATTACTCAATTAGTAGAGGCTATGTCGTTGCTACACAAGGAACATATTGCTGAATATGGTTCTGGATTGGAGAGTCGCTTGACCGGTTCACATGAAACCTGCGACATCAATACTTTTAAAATGGGCGAATGCGACCGAGGCGCATCGATTCGCATACCAGAACCGGTTTCTAAAAAACGCTATGGCTATATCGAAGATCGTCGTCCTGGGGCCAATGCCGATCCTTATCGCGTTTCGGCTAGAATTTTGAAAACGCTCAATGGAATTGTTAAAGCCAAGACTGTCGATGAAAAGAAAGTGGTAGCGACGCAGATCACTGCTTGAGTTAGTTACTCTCGATGTCGGGCACCGGAATTTTAAAATAAGGTACGCCTTCTTCGTCTAACCTGTTTTCTTCTTCCGGTGTGCTTTCCCCGATGATGGCTTCAAAAGGCTCTTCGCTTCTTGACATGGAAATAGCACGTTTGGCAAATTGATTACCGACGTCGATGTGAGTCTGCCTCACTTTTTGTAGAATCCGTGCAATGGCTCTTTGCATCTCTAAAGAAAAAGGAGTGTCGCTAAGCACTTTGACATGCTTGACCTGTTTGGTGTGGACCAATTGTTGGAGTTCATGAAAATTTTTTGAAGGTACCCTGTGTTTGTTTTGGTAAATAGCGAGGGGAGAAGGGCGGCGATCAACTTGTGAGCAGTCACACACAGGGCAGCTGACTTCATGGTTGGTGAGCCGATCGTGATAATCCTGCGTCGAGTCGTACCAACCCTCAAAAGTGTGACCTTCTCTGCATTGCAAATCAACAATAAACATATGGCGTCACCTTAATTTTGAAATTCAAAAGCCTTTGCTCAGAGCGTTTTATTCCTTGAAGCTATAATAGCCAAAAAGTAACTAATTGGCGCAAACGCGATTGCTTTTGTTTGGGGCAGATGTTCGAGGAAATTCTTTTAAGCCCGCTTGAATAGCTTCTTCCAATGAATTGGTGCTAATAATTTGTATCTTCAGATTCTTAGGTAATTGCGCTGCATTGATCTTTGGGATGAGCGCAGCTGTGAACCCCAAGCGCTCTGCTTCGATGAGTCTGGCATCAACACGATGCACACCTCTGATTTCGCCAGAAAGGCCGATTTCTCCAAAGCAAACTAACTTGGAAGGAATAGGCCGATTGCTTAGACTGGAGGCAATCGCCAAAGCAACCGGCAAATCGGCAGCAGGCTCAAGCAGATTGGTACCGCCTGCGACGTTAATAAAAAGATCTTGTCCGGATAGCACCAAGCCTGCATGTTTTTCTAAAACCGCAGCCAAAACTGCGCATCTGGTTTGATCAACTCCGACTGCTGTTCTTCTGGGATTTCCAAAAAAACTGGGGACGCAAAGTGCTTGCACTTCCACTAAAAGCGATCGGGTACCTTCAATGGCGGCGGCTACGGCAGAACCAGCTTTTCCCGAAGAACGTTCAGCGAGAAAAAATTCAGAAGGATTGGCAACTTCGCCAAGGCCTGTGTCACGCATTTCAAATACGCCCATCTCGTTAGTGGATCCAAAACGATTTTTATGCGCCCTTAAAAAGCGATAAGGCCCCGTACGTGTTGATTCAAAATAAAGAACGGTGTCGACCATGTGCTCCAGCAAACGGGGGCCAGCAATACTGCCTTCTTTGGTGACGTGCCCGACTAAAAATGTGGTCATATTTGACGATTTAGCGCGATGAACAATTTGAGAAGTGACCTCGCGAACTTGGCTAACAGAGCCAGAAGCAGAATCAAGCTCCGGGGCGTAAATGGTTTGCACCGAATCAAGAATTAAGACGTCGGGTTTTAAGCGATCGATTTCTAGTAACGCCGCTGACAGATTGGTTTCAGACATTAAAAATAGATTAGGGTGCAATGCTGATAAGCGCTCTGCCGTCATGCGTATTTGTGAGATTGATTCTTCAGCAGAAACATACAGTGCTTTTAGGCCTGATTTGGCGACGTAAAAAGCGGTGGTGAGCAGCAAAGTGCTTTTACCTATACCGGGCTCGCCACCGATAAGGATAACACTGCCAGGGACGAGTCCGCCGCCTAAAACACGATCGAGTTCTTTAATGCCGACTTCGTTGCGCCTTGTGTTTTCGTGGGTGACTTCAGTGATGCGTGTTGCGATGGAAGGCGCTTGCGAACGGCTGCTTTGATTTTTATTTTGCTTTAAATTAACGCGTGCTTCCTCGACGAGGGTATTCCACGCTTGGCATCCAGGACATTTTCCCATCCATTTTTGTTCGAAATGTCCGCATGAGGTGCAAGCAAAATGAAATTCGCGTTTTATTTTAGCCATTAATGATGGCAGCCAGGACCGTGAACATGTTCTTCATCATGATCGTGGCCAGGTGAATGCACGTGACCGTGAACTAATTCTTCTTTGCTGGCTAGGCGTACTTCAAGCACAGAAACGGTAAAGTTTAAATTTTGCCCTGCCAATTCATTGTTTAAATCAATCTTAACGGTGTCTTTGTCGATGGAAACAACGCGGACTTCTATTTGATCGCCATCGGGTAAATTAAGATTGATAGCTGCGCCCGGCATATAATTGTCATCAGGGAGCATGTCTTTTTTGATATCGACAATTCGGTCTGGATAAGATTTGCCATAACCTTCTTCGGGGGTTAGCGAGAATTTTGTGGTGTCACCGACTTTTAAGCCCATTATTTCTTTTTCAAACTTGGGCAGCAATTGTCCTCGACCACAGATAAACCACAACGGATCATCCTTGGTAGAGGCGTCGACAATGATGCCGTTGTCTAAAGTCAGTTTGTAATCCAGGGCAACGGCGAGATCTTTGGCAATTGTCATCATACTCTTTTTTCCATATTTATAAGAAGCCGTGACATGGCACGATTTATGGAAAGTCTCAATGCATGTATTTGGTGTTTTCGACGGCACAGGCGTCATTTTGAAAGCCTGCTGGCTTTAGCCACAGGCCGGAATGACAACTTTAAGTGTATTCTCGACAAAAAAGCCGATGTATTATAAAAGGCAGATATGAACTTTAAGTCCTACTCAAAAATGTGCTTTGTTTGCGCACTGTTACTCGTTTTTTTCTTGAGCGCATGCTCCCATAGGCCTTCGATTCGCTACAGCAGCAGAATTTCCAGGCGCATCCAGCCATCACCGCGGCCAATTGTTGCTCCTGTTCAAATCCAAGCAAAACCAGTCGCTTACGCAAGCACGGTTTCAACTGAAGCACCAGAAAACACGCTGCAATATATGGCAAGCTTAGTCGGTCAACCGTATGCTAAACGGGACGGTAAATCCTATCGTAACGATTGCTCAGGAACGACACGTGCCATTTATGACTCGCTGGGCATTTCTCTGGGTTATGCGCCCAGCAATGCCGGCGAAAATGATGCCACCACCATTTACAATAGCGTCCTTAAAAATGGCTTGATTGATCAAAAGAATGTCGCACCACTTGATCTCATTTTTTTTGATAACACCTATGATCGAAACAACAACGGCAAACTCGACGATAAGCTGACCCACGTTGGCGTGGTAGAAAAGATTTTTCCTGACAAAACAATTTTATTTGTCCACTATATGGGTAAATCTATCATTCGTTCACGCATGAATTTGCTGTTTCCTGATCTGCAGCATCATCCCCAAAGCAGGGAGCGCGTAAATCATTTGCTACGACGCGCATCAAGAAAACATAAAGGGCTCAGCGCTGCTAAACTTTTTGCCGGATTTGGGCGTTTCAATATTAAGGATCAAGTGTTGTCACCTGCAACAGACGCTCCCGAGTCTTAATTCCGACACCTTTAATAGCGTCGACTTCTTCGATACTGGTAAAGCGCCCCAGTTCTTTTCTCCTCGCCACGATAGCACGTGCTACTTTTTGCGAAATACGAGGAATGCGTAGCAAATCAAATTCGCTGGCTTTATTTAAGTTCATTTTTTTTCCGTCCAAAAGCACCTGTGAACCAGCAAACGATCCCTGGCCATCGCAACGAATTTGTCCCTGACTTTGCACCATCTGTGCACACAAAACCGGTTTTTTTTCCGTCTTCGTCCTGGGAAATAATAGCCCCAAGCAAAAGACAGCTGCCATTATTGCTAAAAGAGGGATAGTTCTATCGGGAGCTATTTTAATTTTTGAAATTAACCATGAGCGCATATTATGCATTCTGCCGTTATACTTGATGGAAAATCACTGACAATCGAAGATGTTGGGCAGGTAGCCCAAAATAAAAAAAAAGTAGCAGCGCCGGCAGACATTCTCACGCTCCTTGATAAAGTACGCCACTACGTCGATGAAATTGCAGAAAAAGATCAACCCCACTATGGTATCAATACCGGATTTGGTGCTTTGGCTGAGAAAAAAATTGCCAAAAAAGATCTGGAAAAATTACAGCATCGTTTGATTTTATCGCACGCGGTTGGAGTAGGTGTTCCGCTTTCATATGCAGAAGCACGCGCCTTAATGCTATTGCGCGCCAACACTATCGCACGAGGCAATTCAGGTTGCCGCAAAGATGTTTTGCTTTATCTTATCGCCTTACTCAATTCAGGCTGCGCACCCTATGTCCCCTCCAAAGGCAGCGTGGGTGCTTCTGGAGATTTAGCACCCTTAGCACATCTGTCTCTTTTGCTTATTGGCAAAGGACAGGCCTATGTTGATGGAAAAAAAGTCACAGCCAAAAAAGCCTTGGGCCACGCCAAGCTTGTCCCCATCAAACTGAAAGCCAAAGAAGGATTGGCGCTAATTAATGGTACCCAAGCCATGGCCGGTCTTGGCTGTCTTTTATTGATGCATGCCGAGCAAATGTGTGATTTAGCCGATATTATTGGGGCTTGCTCTGTGGACGCCTTAAAAGGCTCGGACACCCCCTTCGATGCCCGCATCCATCAAGCGCGCCCGCACCCTGGTCAACAGCGATCTGCACATAATTTAAGATTGATGTTGAAAGAAAGCGAAATCAGAGAAAGTCACCGTCATTGCTCAAAGGTCCAAGATGCCTATTCACTGCGTTGTATGCCGCAAGTTCACGGCGCCTCGCGTGACACTTTTGCCTTTGTGCGCAATGTTTTACAGCAAGAAATCAACAGCGGCACCGACAATCCTCTGATATTTTTACGGCCCGATCAAAACGGCATCGATATTTTGTCAGGGGGCAATTTTCACGGTCAACCTTTGGCTTTTGCTTTAGATTATTTGGCCATTGCCACTGCTGAATTAGGAAATATTTCCGAACGCAGAATGGAGCAAATGTTAAACCCTGTTCTCTCAGGCGGACTTCCTGCTTTTTTGGCCGTGGATCCTGGTATCAACAGTGGTTTTATGATTTTACAAGTTACCGCGGCAGCCCTGGTCAACGAAAACAAAATTTATTGCCACCCAGCCAGCACAGATAGCATTCCCAGCTCAGCCAGCCGAGAAGATCATGTCTCAATGGGCATGACTTCAGCCAATAAAGCCAGAGTGGTCATTGAAAATTGCTATACCATTTTAGGAATAGAGCTGATCATTGCCGGGCAAGGGCTTGACATGAGAAAACCGCTGCTACCAGGTATTGGCGTGGAAGCTGTTTTGAAAAATTTGCGAAAAGTGGTCGCTTTTACAAAGCAAGATCGGCTTTTTTATGAGGATTTGCAAAAGGCCTATCAACTTTGTAAGTCAGGGATATTAAATAATATTTTGGCTACTTTGAGCGGAAAATAACTCTGCCTTTGGTCAGATCATAGGGAGAAAGAGCGACTTTAACTTTGTCTCCCAAGACAATGCGAATAAAATGCTTACGCATTTTTCCAGAAGTATAGGCGATCACCTCGTGTCCATTTTCCAAAAGCACGCGAAACATTCCGCCTTGCAATACTTCTCTAATGACTCCATCTACCTCAATCTGATCTTCACGAGACATCAATACTCCTAATTAAATTTATCCATCTAAAACAGGCGCTATTACAACCAGAAAAAAGCAGGGCGGACAATAGGCTAAAGACAGGAAGGCCGTTTGGCCAAGGCTTTTAAAAACAACTTATCTTAGATTGCGGTGTCTTGCGCAATGCAGACTCTCGTGCTAGTACTCGCTGGTCTTTCATTTATTTGAAACACAGCGATTTGTCTCAAAAACGTCCCTTTTAAAAAGGGTCTGCTTTTAATCAACCAGAATAAAAATATAGACAAACGCGTTAACGACAGATTTTTTAAACTTTAAATGCGCAGCAATAAAGGTATTAAAAGGAAAGCTCTTAGTGAATATGAACTTAAAGCAAACACTGGCTTTTGTCCTTTCTTGCCCATGCGTACATCAGCACACGAGCGTGGCCACATGTCCAAAGAAATTATTATTAACGCCGATATGGCGGAAGAAATTCGCATTGCAATCATTGAAAATAACCGGCTAGTCGATCTCGACATTGAAGCCCAAAGCCGCACCAAACATAAAGGAAACATTTACAAAGGCATCATTTCTAATATCGAAGATAGTTTAGATGCAGCCTTTGTCGAATTCGGTGAAGAAAAACAGGGGTTTTTACCACTGTCTGAAATCCGAACTGAACTTTTCCCTGCAGAGCTCAAAAATCAAAAACGCTTAAAGATTTCTGATGTTTTAAGCCGTGGTCAAGAAATTGTTATTCAAGTCACCAAAGATGAAATAGGCAACAAAGGCGCAGCCGTCTCCACCTATTTATCGCTGCCTGGTCGATATGTTGTGCTCATGCACTCTGACGATAGCGGTGGTGGCATTTCGCGTAAAATTGAAAATGAATCAGCTAGACAAGCTGCTCGCGATATGTTGGCTCGCTTAAATGTCCCTGAAGGTATGGCGGTCATTATTCGTACTGCCGGTATGACAGCGGCCAGACAAGATTTGTATCGTGACTTCACCTTACTATGTGAAATTTGGCAACAAGTCAGCAAAGGGGCAACGCTTGGTCGTGCTCCTACTTTGCTTTATCGTGAACCCGATATTGTGGCACGTACTATTCGTGACTATTTTTCCAATGAAGTCACCCGCGTCGTCATTGATGATGAAGAAGAATACGAAGATTCTTTGCGTTACTTCACCGATCGCATGCCCGATTTGGTCAAAATTTTAGAACGTCACCGTAAAAAAGAGCCCATCTTTCAATATTTTGGAATTGAGCAGGCTATTGAAGAACTTTTCGAGCGTGAAGTTAAACTAACATCAGGTGGCTACATCGTCATAGAGCAGACCGAAGCGTTGGTATCTATCGACGTAAACTCTGGCAAATCCACCAAAGAAACAGGTCACGCGGCCACTGTTTACAAAACCAACTTAGAAGCAGCCGAAGAAATCGCCAGACAGCTGCGTCTCAGAGATTTGGGTGGTATCGTTGTCATCGACTTTATCGACATGGATGCGAACAAGCATAAACGCGATGTTGAGCGCAAATTAAAAGATTCGATGCGCACCGATAAAGCGCGCATTAAGATAGACCGCATCAGCGAAAATGGGACTTTAGAATTAACCAGACAAAGGTTGCGGCAATCACATCATCTGATTAGCCACGTAGCTTGCGTTCATTGTCACGGTACCGGCCGCGTCAGAGATGCCGCAGGTCTGGCTGTTTTAGCGTTGCGAAATATCAGCGGATATTTGGCCAAAAAGAAACGTTTGCTGTCGACGCTAAACGTCAAAACAGCAGTTGATGTTGCCAACTTTCTAAACAACCAGAAACGCCGTGAGCTTGTGGACTTGAGCGATGTCCACGAAGCCAGTATTAATATCATTGGCGACGCACGATTCTCAGGAGCGACCATTGAATTTGAAGAAGAGAAACGTGGTCAAGCAGGCCTCGATGCTGCCGCACTCAATAAGGATTATAAGTCTGAAATTCTAGCAAGCCGCACCCCCTATTCAAAAAACAATAAGCAGCCAGAAAAGTGGAGCGCTCTGCCTAAGAAGAATACGCCGCCGCCATCGATTGGACCAGCGCCGACCTTAATTGATTTTGATGAAAGCCCCGATGCAACCATGGCTGTTGCTAGGCAAGAAAAACCCGTTCCGGAACATTACGATGATCCTTTGATGGAAGCGTTATTTGGAAGCGCACCTCAGATCGACGTGAGTCACTTGATCAATAAAAACTCCACGGCGATTTTAGAAAAAGCAGAAGCAAGCCTTGACACTGTTGCCTGCGATGAAAGCAATGCCGAGACCGCAACAGATCCCAACTTAGAACAAAATGAAGGCGATGCGCATCCAAATAGTGATACCCCAAGGCCAAAATCTAGAAGAAATCGCTATTCACGTTCACGAAGAGCACGGCAATTTAACCGAGCAGAAACTTCAACCTCAGAACCTATCCCTAACCTTTCAACTACGACAACGAACGAGGAGTAACATGAGTTTATTAGCAGTTTTACTCATTTTAATAATGGCAGCAGCGATCCTTTCATCGGTTGCTTGCATCAACAAAGCAAAAGCAACGCAAGTACTATTAAGCAAAGAACAATTGGCAAGAGCAACTCTTGAAGAAAAGTTTAGTTCTATCAAAAAAGAATGCAGCATCATGAAAGAAGA
The DNA here is from genome assembly GCA_947445025.1 of Myxococcales bacterium. Taxonomy (GTDB): domain Bacteria; phylum Myxococcota; class UBA727; order UBA727; family JABDBI01; genus JAHFEG01. The sequence continues at coordinate 6,241 of CANFCB010000020.1, read as the reverse complement.
TTTAAGCAAAAAAAGCAAAATGCTCGAAGAAGCACGAGATGTTGCCAAAAGAAAATTGCGCAAAGAAGGAATTAAGGTAAATAACGAGGCTGAGTTAAGCAGCGGTAACGCTGAGGATTGCGAAATCGAACGTTTGCAAGGTGCTATAGAAGCCATGAAATCACAACTTGGTTCCATGCAGAACCAAAGCAGCATAGAAGCAAATCAAGCACGCTTAGAAGCCAAAGCTGATTTCAATAAAGAACTCATGGTTTACAAGCAAGAGATTAACGAGCTAAACGATCAGCTTGGTCGTCGTAAACAAGATGCTGACAAACAAAAGCGTACCCTCAAGCAATCCTTACCAACCATTGATATTGATGCTCTGTCGGAAGATGCAGCAAAAGAAATTGCTCGCTTGTTTCGTAAATCAGAAAATTACGAGAAAATGCATGCGGCCAGCCAAGGTAAATTGCAGCTATCAATCGAGCGTTTTGCTGAAATGCAAAAACGATACTATGCCGTTTGTCGTGAACTTGCCCTCGCCGTGGGCGGTGAAGCAAATGCCAATGAAGAGCAAGCACGCAACATCGCTGAAGATATAGTGGCGGCTGCGGACACGTTGCTTTTTGCGCCAGAAATGCATAAAGAAGTAGCAATCGTCGACTCAAAAGACGAGAGCTCTACTCCAAGCAATGGCCTTGCTGGTTAAGAGATTTCATTTTTATCAGGGGTTATTCTAGACATAATCCCTGCAAAATAGCATCGTGCTTCTTTGAGTGCTTCATCGGAAACACGATGCACCTCTTTTACTTCAACCTGCACATTGCTTTTTACTGTTTCCTTAAAACGTTGATAATACTCATGGGCTGCAGCTTTCGCTTGGTTAGTCAGTAAACTTACGACCGCACTCCCGTTCAGTGTCGTAGAGAGGTTGCTAACAATCGCAAATTTAGACATTGAAATAACATCGCCAATTCCATGATCAATCATGCCGCAGGGCCCTTCGAACGACCACACTTTGCGATCGCCCGAACCCAAAAAAGTATATTCACCAGGCTGGGTTACTTCGAAACCTTCTTTGATTTCTAGGTACTTCGCATCCCAATTCACGTTTTGCCCTTCGGTAATATAGTCATAGACATGGGACCGATAAGATCCAGAATCGGTACTTTTGAGTCCCCAATCACTCCAGTAAAGCGCAACATATTCATCTACTGAACAGTAAAGCACGCGCAGCAAACCAGTTGCTCGGCCACCTGTATACAAAATTGTTGGTGCGGTTTGGTTAATATGACCTGGATATTTTTCCGCTAATTTATTAGCGATATAATCATGTTGCGCAGTGCGAATCACCGATAAATGTTCGCGCCATCTTACTTGATCGCCGGGACTCATTAAACTCCAAGCAGTTTCCATAACTCGAATTTTAAGCTCTGGATATTTATCAACTGATTCTCGTACAGTCTGGAGAATAATTTTCTGATCGATTCGCTGCTTATTTCGACCAGCACTCAAAGAAAGTATGCCTGGAACACAGAAAGTCACCAGGTTAAACACGGTGCTGGTAAAGGCATGCCAACCGCGTTTCCAAATTGATTTCTGATGCGCTTTTTCATATTTTTGGATAGCATCTTTAGGATTGTCTCTATCATAGCCATGAGCATTGAGACGCAGATCTTGATCATTAAAAACAGCGTCGTCAACACGAGATAAAACATAAGGCGTATTGGGTATTTGTCTGCTTCTTTCAGATAAAACACCACACCAAATATCGTTTAGAAAAGGCTCAGCAGCTTTTTCTTCCACTGGCATCAAACCTTGCCCTAATTGCGAGGAAATTGGCGACAGACCTTGAAAATTTATTGGTAAGCTGGTATTTACTGCTGGCATTTTCGAGTATCTCCTGACAGAGATATCGCTAACCTCAGTAAAATGGCTTTTTAAAATACGTCAAGTTGATGGTTTAGGACAAAGCTGAAAAACTACGCGTTCCAACCATAGCCAAGCAGGCGCTCTTGAGCGCTTCAACTCTTTGTCAAGTTGATAAAGGCGATCGAGCCTGGAAATATGGGTCGACGTTTGCCATTTGCGAGCAGCTACCACGACGGGTTTTAGCCGATCGCCAAAAACTCCCAGCTCTTTACCTAATTCGTTTTCACTTAAACCCTTATCCAAAAGTACCCTTGCCTTCAGCACTTGTCTTAACTGCCAAGACAACATTCCCACTAATTTAAGAGGAACTTCTCTGGCCATGCTCAATTTTGCTAAACACGTTATGGCTTTGATACGATCACCCACAGCGACGGCTTTTCCCAAAGCAAAAGCATCCATGATTCGGGTTTCAGAAATTTGATCGACAATATCTTGCACGCCAATTTTTTTGGATTCACAAGCTATAGCTAATTTTTCTAAGGCTCGCTCCAGCATCATGAGATCAGCGCCGATTTCCATGAGCAACACGAACGCGGTTTCGTCGTCGCAGTGCAATTGATGACGCTCAGCGCGTTTTTGAATAAGCTTTAGCATTTGATCTTCACGAGGATGATCAAACTGAAATAAAGCACCAGCGGCATCAAGCATTTTAGGAAATTTTAGCCGACAATCAATGGTGTCAAAAATAAAAACTAACACCGTGGTTAACGAGGGTTTTTTTAAATAGTTTTCCAGAAGTTCCAAATCATCTGTTTTGATTTGCTCGGCATCTTTGACTAAAACCAAGCGATGCGAGGCCATAATAGGCAATGAATTGGCGCTCCCAATAATTGCATCCATGGTATGGCTTCTGCCACTTAAAGTGTCGCTGTTGAAATCTTCTAGCCCTAAAGACAGTACGCGCTTCTTCAAAGCAGCCACAGCGTCTTCGACAAATGCTCGTTCCTCTCCGCCCAGAGCTATCACCGGAGGCAATTCAGATTTCTGCAATTGCAACCAATCGCTATAATTTTTTGCCATTTATTTTACTCGCTAGTTTTTCAAACTTTGGGGTAGGGGAATAAATCCCCTAAAACGTTTACAAATTAACAGCCTTTAGGCGGTATGGCTTCTTGCAATTCATGCACAAGTTCTTCAGCTTCTTGATTCAGTTGGTCAAGCTTTTTATCGGTATCTGCGTCGAGCCCAGTCTTGCCTTTCAAATCTGTGACAAATTTTGATGCATCATCATACAAAGTTTTTGCTTTGGCTAAAAAGGGTTCTTTATTAATCCCGGTTGTATTGGAAATCGTCGCTGCCATGCTGTCATAAAGACCTGTGATGGTGCCTACAGGGTCTGCATATACGCTGGTTGCTGCTGAAGCAATTGCTACGGAAACCATGTTCGTGATGTTGGCGGCTGCTTGCAAATATGAGATGTCATTTTTTTCATCCGCTGGAGCATTTAGTCCTAATTTTTCTGTTATATTTTGCATGCTATCCGTTAGATTTTTTTGAGCACCCCAAAATGCATCCTTGGCGCTCGATGTTAAACTGCTTGGATCACTGATAGCGTCCTCGATGAATTCCTTCGCGGCCGTTGCATACTTAGTTGCATAGTCTTGTGCTGTGTTTGCTGCAGCACTTATTCCCGTATCTTGCGCAAGGGCCGCTAAATAGTCTTTTGTGGATGAAGCCCAGCCAGCAAAGGTTTCCAGCCATACTGTTTGTGTTACTTCATTAGCAGATGTTGGGCCGGTTGTATCTATAAGAGCGGCATTATGCATTTGGGCTTGGCTTAAATTCATTAAGGCGTGTTTATAGGCTTTTGATTTGCTGCAAGTAGAAGGTATCGCTGGATTGCAGCCTAGAAATCCAATTAAAGAAAATAAAGAGAAAGCCAAATAAAAGTTCTGTATCATCGACAAATACTCCATGAAACGTTATTTGGGATTAGTCAGGTTAAAAGTGTTCAAGCAATTTTTTTCTTTTCGCCAAATTCTAAAATAGGATCGGCATTGTTCATGATTACATCGCGGGTAATGGTGCAGCCGCGGATGTTTTCCATAAAAGGAACATGGTACATGACATCGAGCATGGCGGTTTCAATCACTGCGCGAAGTCCGCGTGCGCCGCTTTTTCGTTTAAAGGCCAATTCAGCAATCGCCCTGAGAGCGTCTTCGGTAAAATTGAGCTCGACATTTTCCATGGCAAATAGTTTTTTATACTGTTTCACTAAAGCATTCTTAGGTTCTTGCAGTATAACAAAAAGATCCTGTTCGGTGATATCATTTAAGGTGGCGACGATGGGAAGCCGTCCTACAAATTCTGGAATCATGCCAAACATAATGAGATCTTCAGTACCCACGTCACGCAGAATCTCTCCTAATAATTTGTTTTTGGAAGATGATTTTAGATCAGCTCCAAAGCCAATATTTTTCTTACCGACACGGCGTTGAATAATTGATTCAAGTCCAGCAAAAGCGCCACCACAAATAAACAAAATATTGCTAGTGTCTACTTGAATGCTTTGTTCAGGCTGTCCGTATTTTTTGGTGCCACGAGGAGAAATGTTGGCTTTGGTGCCTTCGATTAATTTTAACAAAGCCTGCTGTACGCCTTCCCCTGAGACGTCGCGCGTTTGGCTGGGGCCGTCTCCGCGACGAGCAATCTTGTCAATTTCATCGATATAAATAATACCTTTTTGAGCACGCTGCACATCATTATCGGAAACAGATAGCAGATTTTGAATGATGCTTTCAACGTCTTCACCAACATAGCCAGCTTCCGTTAGAGTTGTGGCGTCAGCGACGGTAAATGGAACTTTTAGCATTCTGGCTAAACTTTGGGCAAGCAATGTCTTGCCCGTGCCGGTAGGCCCAATGAGCAGAATATTGCTTTTTTGAATTTCAACATCGTTGTTGGTGTCGTTTTGATTGTTGATGCGCTTGTAATGGTTATATATGGCAACAGACAATACTTTTTTGGCATCGCCCTGCCCAATGACATATCCATCTAGGAATTGGCTGATTTCATGGGGGGTAGGTAAAGGGATGCGTTCAACTTCCGGTTTATGGAAGGATTCTTCAGTGATAATATCGTTGCAAACATGGACACATTCGTCACAAATATAGACAGTAGGCCCGGCGATCAATTTCTTGACCTCGCGTTGGCTTTTGCTGCAGAAAGAGCATTTAAGTATGCCATTTTTTTCGCGTTTGGTCATGAATTCATCCTCCATATTCCCCTTTTCTTTAACAAATATCCTATATTTGAGTTCTTATTGTCAAAATTGGTTCTATCAAATAAAGATTTGATATGCAATTTATCAATTTGGATGCCAATGCCTCCGTTCCGCCGCTATCTAAAGCCAAAGAAGCTTTGATAAAAGCCTTGGAAAATCAAGGAAATGCATCCTCTCCCCATATTTTAGGGCGCAGGCTTCGGTATCAGCTAGACCAAGCTAGGCTTAGTGTGGCAACAGCTTTAGGGGGTTTTGAAAAGCAGGTTTTTTTTAATTCAGGCGCAAGTGAAGGCAATCGCTGGCTAGTGGATGCGCTGGTATTGGCCGATCTATTTGATGGGAAAAAAGCCAAGGTGGTAGCGTCGGTATTGGAGCATCCTTCTTTGATGCACCCACTCGAACAAGCCTTTGCCGAAGGCAAAATCAACTTGAGTTTTATAAACGTCAATCAGTCGGGTGCTTTGCTTTTTGATCAGACGCTTTTGGCAGAGGCTGATGCGGTTTTTCTAACAGCTGCCCATAATGAAACCGGTGTGGTTGCGGATTGGCCAGAGTTGCTGAAATGTATTTCAGCAAAAACCATTTTGATTTCAGATGCGACCCAGGCATTTGCCCGTTTGTCGCCTATGTCTGAACGCGTGGATGCCATTGTCGTTTCTGCCCATAAAATGGGCGGTGTGGTTGGCGTTGGTGCAGTTTTATTGCGTGGTAATGCCCGAAAGTTAAACGCACCTTGGACTGGTGGTAGTCAAGAAAGCGGACTTCGTCCAGGCAGCGAGGCCATGCCACTGATTTGTGCTTTTGGCGCAGCCGCCAAAGAGATTATGCAAACGCGACAAGAGCATATGGCTTTATCTGCCATGCGCGATAAAATAGAAAAGATTTTGCTAGCAGCTTGGCCTTTTGCTCGGATTTTGGGAGCAGACTGTCAGCGTCTTGCCAATACCTCGGCCATTGTTTTGCGTGGTGTCGATGGGGAAGCGTTGCGTATCGCCATTGATACTTCAGGCGTGTGCGTGGGTTTTGGTTCTGCTTGTAGTGCGTTGGCACCTGTTCCAAGCAAAGCATTGCTCGCCATGGGCTTAACCACGGCTGAGGCGCGCG
>CANFCB010000019.1 GCA_947445025.1 Myxococcales bacterium | reverse complement strand
TTTTTTTCCGCCTTCTTTGTTTTCATAGGCACGGACTATTCGTCGACGTAAATCTTGTGATATAATCATGCTTAATTATAGAACACCATATGCATTTTTGGCCATATTGCTTTACGAGATCAGGCCCCATTCGGCCGGACTGCGCTGTAACGAACCAAGAAGTAATAGCAATACTGCAATGATGGCAGCAGCGGCAAGTTCTAGCGTTGCCATTACCTCTTCCTCTTCTGTATGTTTAGAGCTTGAATTGGCGCTGTCTTAAACAACCTCAAAGCTATCTAGTGATAAATTTTTGCCGTGCAGCCTGTCGCTTAATTCTTGCTTAGAGTTTTGCACCAATTTTTTTGATTCATCGTCGAGGCCGGAAAATTTTAAATTAATTTTTCCGCCCTGAGCAGAAACGTTAATTAGGCCGCCACCGAGGACTCCGTCTTTTAGCTCAATGACAAATTGGTTAAGGCCTTTGGCATTGATACCTACGAAAATGCGATCGACTAATTGATGTAAAATTTCATCAGGGATTTTCGCGGGCGGGTTTGCCTTTTGTGTTTCACTGATTTTCACCTGAGGCTGTGTAGCGATATTAGCTGCTGCTTGAAAAAACTCATCGGATCCTTTTTCGCTAAAACCGTCTTCGTCCTGCTTGTCTTGCTTTTGCTTCACTGCGATGTTCAGCACAACATCTTCATGTTTTTTTTCTGCCTTAGCAGATTTGCTATCTTCTTTTTTGTCAGCTTCCTTGCGTTTAGTTTTATCTAAGGGCGTATTTTTAGTTGGTGGTTTACCAGTAGGGCGCTCTTCTTTTAGCGAAGCTTTTCCGCTTGGCTGCTCTTGAAACTGTTGGATGGCTTTTTTGGCAAATTCAGATTTTGCAGCATTGGACATGGTGGGCCCCCCTGCTGCTGCTTCCTTTTGCTGTACCATTTTTTTTTCAAATTCGGCACGATCTGATTTTTTAATTTGGTCTTTGCGACTGTCCTCAAGGATGCGATCCGAGATGGTGTTATCAGTGTTTGAGTGATCATCAATTCTGGACATAGCTTACTCTTTCATGCGTGAAAAATATTGGGCCTGAGAGATCTCGTCTCCTTCTTCGTCTTCTTTCTTCTCGATTCCTTTTTTTACTTCCTTTAACCATTGTTCTCGATGTTTTTCCAAAGTTTTAAATTCTTGTGTCGCAACGAGCATTTTATCTAAGGCTTCTTTGGCAATTTTTTTCGCTTGCAGAACGACCGCGATTTGTTTGTTGATTTCTACTTCATAGGCGGCTTCTTTTTCAACCAACATTTCTAAATAGCGGTTATTAATATCTATTTTTTCTATGGTCATTACTTCTTTTTGCATAGCATCTGCATATTCCAGGCGCTTTTGGTCCCTGCTTGCTTTCATTGCTTCGAGCGTTTTCTGCATGGTTTTCAGTTGGTTCTCTGCTGCGGCAACCTTTTTTTGCTCTTTTGCATAAGCATCTTCCGCTGCTTTTTTACTACGCTCACGTATATTAAAAAGGGTTTGTAATTTGTATTCAGGAAGCTGGGCCATGTTAAGCGGTTTCCTCAGCGTCAGCAAATAGCGCGATCAGTTGCTGCACAGATTGTTCAAAGGGCACGTTTTCGTCGGTTTTTTGTTTTAAGAAAGTTTCGATGGCCTCATATTTATCAATGGCATAGTCGACTTTGGGATCCGTGCCATAGTTGTAAGCGCCCAGTAAAATTAAATCGCGATTTTTCTCATAAATAGCTAGCGTTTCTCTTAATTTATTAGCTGCTTTTTTGTGTTCTTTTGTGACGATGCCGTTCATGACTCGGCTTAATGATGGCAAAATATCAATAGCTGGCCAGTGGTTTCGTTCTCCTAAGGCGCGATTTAAAATAATATGGCCGTCCAAAATACTGCGAACTTCATCGGCGATGGGCTCTTCCATATCGCTTGCTTGTACCAGTACGGTATAAATGGCAGTAATGGATCCTTTGTCATTATTGCCGGTGCGTTCCATGAGCTTGGGAATTTGCGCGAAAACGCTGGGGGGATAGCCCTGCCGGGCCGGCGGTTCTCCAAGCGCCAGTCCAATTTCTCTTTGTGCTCTGGCAAATCTGGTGGCGCTATCCATCATGAAGAGGACATCGCGACCTTGGTCACGAAACCATTCCGCTATGGCGGTGGCGACGTATGTGCTTTTGAGTCGAACCAATGAGGGCATATCTGATGTTGCTGCCACTAGGACTGTTCTTTTGCGGCCTTCGTCTCCTAACGAATCGTTGACAAAATCCAGTACTTCGCGACCACGCTCGCCTACCAGGCAGGCGACGACGATTTCTGCGGCAGAGTTGCGCGCGATTTGCCCCATGAGAGTCGATTTACCAACGCCGGATCCGGCAAAAAGACCAATACGTTGACCTCTGCCTACGGTTAATAATCCGTCGATGGCGCGAATGCCCATCGCGATAGGACGATCGACTGGTTGCCTGGTGTACGGATCTGGGCTCGGTCTGTCGACGGACCAATCCGTGAGTCCTGGAATTTGATCGAGCGGGGTGCCGCCATCCATGGGTTCGCCGACGCCATTTAAAACGCGCCCCAAAAGTCCATAGCCGCAGCGAATGGAAAAAGGTTTTCCGGTAGGAACGACCTCTGATTCTGGACTAATACCTTTGACTTCACCTAAGGGCATTAAAAAAACCGAGGCTTCTTTGAAGCCGACAACTTCTGTTTTTAAAGGTAGAACATCTTCGCTATTGGAAGTTACGTAGCACATTTCTCCAACACGAACTGAGGGCACAGAGGCTTTAATAATCAAACTGGTGGATTCAGTAACGCGGCCTCTGATGCGAAACGGTTGGCTTTTACGAATTTCAGTAACGAGTTTTTCTAAATCAAGTATTTTCCCCTTAGGGATACTTTGCTCACTTAAATTTTGCGCTAATGTAACCATATGGAAGTATCCTTCTGCAATCGTTCTGCTTACTGTAGCATTGATGGATACCTAGAATTCACTTGTCGTGAACAATAATTGATTTTGGCAAGCCGGTGGTTGTTTTCCAGATACCAGAATATGGCAAGAAGCTTTTTGCATCCAGGGTAAGCAATCATTTACGAGTCCTTTGGGATCTCTAATTCTTTTGATTAATTTACAGTCTCCTAACGCCCATTTTTCTAAAAGATCCTGCTTGATTGTTTCCAGATCGCTGCCTGGTTCACATCGCAAAATAGCTTTGGCTGCAACATCAACAACTGTTAAGCAGGCGGATTCGGTATCTGTGCAATCGGGCATGTAGGTACCAAGCAATGCGCAGACAAAGGTGAGAGCAAAGAATAAGCTCCATTTGCGTTTTTGCAGCATAAAATCTCCCAAGCAAAAAATTGCTTTTATGTTCAACGGGGTTAAGCCTACAAATATTCTTTCTTGACCACGTAAAACTTTTATGAGATGCGAATGAATCTTTTGTGACACGTGAGAGAAGCAAATGAAGGAACATTCCCCTCAAGCATTGGTTGACTTGGCCTCGCAATATTTGCAAGAAGAACCCGATGCTCTCTATCGACAAGAAATTCAAAAATTGCTGTCAATGTTTGCGACCGACTTGAAAGCGCGTTTAGAATTAGCTGATCGTTTAGTGGGATTTTTGCAATTTGGCACAGCGGGATTGCGTGCAAAAATGCAAGCAGGTTATCGACGCTTTAACCGGGTTTCGATTTCTAAAGCAGCCTTTGCAGTTGGACAATATTTACAAAATTCCGTAAGCCTGTCCAAAGAAGTTCACAAAAAAGGTGTAGTCATAGCCTATGACGCGCGACATAACAGCAAGATTTGCGCCGAGGAAAGCGCTAGCGTTTTAACAGGTTTGGGATTTAATGTTTTTCTTTTTCCCGACATGGTTCCAACGCCGCTATGTGCTTTTGCTGTGACCCATTTAAAAGCGGCTATGGGTATCATGATCACGGCAAGTCATAATCCTGCTTTGGACAATGGTTTTAAAGTTTATGGTGGAAATGGCGCTCAGATTGTCATGCCTGTCGATGAGCAGATTGAACAATGGATGCAAAAAGCACCGTCTTATTATTCTATGCCGCATCTGGAAATATCCGAACAAATTCAAAAAAAGTTAAGAAGCATGATTACTGAAGAAACCAGTCTTGCTTATTTTGACGCCATTAAAAAATCTGGTTTTCATCAACCCAAAGATGGTGCAGATATACGTATTGTTTACACGCCGTTGCATGGCGTGGGAAAAATATTTGCCAAGCGTGCCCTTTTCGATGCCGGTTTTACCCAGATTGAATTTGTAAAGAGCCAAGCAGAACCAGACGGTGATTTTCCCACGGTGATTTTTCCTAATCCTGAAGAAGCGGGCGTATTAGACGAGGCCATTGCTTTAGCTAATCAAGTCAATGCTGATTTGGTTTTAGCTAATGACCCCGATGCCGATAGATTAGCGGTTTTAGTGAGACATCCGCAAACCGGGCAATTGCAAAGCTTAAGTGGTAACGACGTTGGTGTGTTGCTGGGATTCGATGCCATATCACATGCAAAAACCGGCAACAAACGTCCCCTGGTGATAAGCACGCTGGTTTCTTCACGTATGCTTTCGCAAATAGCTAAGAGTACTGGTGTTGATTACACGGAAACATTGACAGGATTTTCCAAAATTGCGCAAGCAGGCATGATTAAGGAAGATCACGAAAACGCCCAGTTTATTTTTGGTTACGAAGAGGCTCTTGGTTATTGCGTTGGTAATTTTGTGCGCGATAAGGACGGAATTTCTGCGGCTGTGCGTTTTATGGAGATGTTTGCAGCTTTGCGAGAAAAAAAACAGAGTGTGTTCGATGCGTTAGATGCATTGGCGATGCGCTATGGTTTGTTTCGTGGCCTGCAATGGTCAATTCGTTTTGACGGAATTAATGCCAGCCACCACATGCAAGCTTTGATGAAAAATTTGCGAGAAAATTCAGATTTAATTCCCTCTTTAGGAGGAAAAGCTATTTTAACTAGAGACGATTTTTTAGAAAAAACAGAAATAAACTTACAAGATAATATCTTAGTTTACAGTACGGAAAATCAAACCAGATTAATTGTACGTCCGAGTGGAACAGAACCCAAGATTAAATTTTATTTAGAAACGGTCCAGGATGCTACGAAAAACGATGATCTAAATATCCAACGCGCCAAGGCTGATGAGTTTCTCAAAAACATGCAAACACAAATTACCAAACAACTTAATTTGTCTTAAAGGGAACTATTAATGCGCTTTATTTTTATCTTGTTTGTTTTTTTGTCAGGATTTTCGTTCGCTGCTGAGCCAGTATCTCCTGAAGAAAAAGCGCCTGCGCCGGTAGAATCTTTTTATGCTTTTGGCGGTGTGCCTGCTCTTAATTATAGTAGCGATGCCGGATTTGGATTTGGTATTATTACCTCGATTTATAAGAAAACACCCGTTATTAAGCCATACAAATTTGCTATCGATTTACAGTTATTTATGACGAGCAAAGGCCAGCACTCACACTATATTCGCACTGATATTTTAAATGTGGCGAAGTTACCTTTGCGATTGAGAGCTAAAGTTGGGCTTTCAGCCACGAGCAATGAAAATTTTTGCGGGTTTGGTGTATCGGCTGATTGCAGTTCAACGAGTGCAAGATCGCATGATTATTTTTTATATCGTTATCTTGAAGGCTATGGCGTTATTGATGGACGCTATCGATTAAGAGATGCTCCTGACAAGATTGAGATCATTGCGGCATGGCGCGGCAGTTATTATTTGCCAGGAACATGGGGCGACTACACTACCTATCCCGATAGTCTTTATGCCAACGATATTCCCGCAGCTAATCAGCAGGGTTTTGCCAGTGTTATCGAGGCTGGAGTGATGTTTGATGGTCGCGACAATGAACCTTCGCCTACCAAAGGTTATTGGATTGAAACCACCTTGCGCCAGTCGTCTCCTTATTGGGGAAGTAAGTGGAGTTATTTGGGGGCTAATTTAAGTCTGCGAGGCTATTTTCCTTTTGATACCCAGCGACGATGGGTTTTAGCGGGACAGGCAATTTTTGACGGCATGATAGGCGAAGCGCCTTTGCAGGAAATTGTGCGCGTCGGTGGCACACTTTTACAGACGGCATACGGGGGGGAGTATATGGGACGCGGAATCCGCTCGCAATATTTTCCGGGTCGCGTGAAAATTATTAAACAATTGGAAATGCGCTATCGTTTCTGGGGTTTTGATGTTTGGAAGCAACATTTTGATACTTCCGCCGTCGCATTTTTAGATACCGGGGTAATTTCTTGGAAGTTGAGCGGTCTCGAGAACTATCCATTCAAGCCATTGCTAGGATTTGGCGGTGGATTTCGCATCGCATGGAACGAGGCGTTTATTATTCGCATCGACTTAGGGTTCAGTCCGATTGAGTCGTACGTACCCAGGTTTTATTTGAAGATTGGCAATGTCTTTTAAGTTTAAAAAAGTTTGCTTTGTTTAATTTCGCCAGTTGTTACCGTGTGGTGGAGTTTTTTCTGGCTTAAGGTTTCCGTCAAAATATCCATGACGTGTGTGATGTCTTGTTCTCGTTCAGGAAAGTTCAGATCTTCGGTTTCGATGGTTAAAACCGGACAGGCAGAAAATGTCGTGAAAAAGTGATCGTAGGCAGCTATTAGATTGCTTAGGTAAGAATTGTCGATGTTTTTTTCAAAATCACGGCCGCGCTGCTTGATTCGTTCCTTGACGATGTGCAACGGTGCCCGTAAATAAATGACTAAGTCTGGAACGTAAATATGATGACACAGTGTTTGATAAAGCTGTTCATACAATGCCAGTTCATTGCCTGTTAAAGTGAGTTCGGCAAAAATACGATCTTTTACAATAAAGTAATCGGCCACAATGGACTGTTTGAAAAGATCGCGTTGGCCTAAAATTTGTTGTTGTCGATAGCGAGACAATAAAAAGAAAATTTGGGTTCTAAAAGCATGCGCCGAAACGTCTTTATAGAAATCAACTAAGAAGGGATTTTCTTCAAAAGTTTCTAAAAACAAATAAGCATTTAATCTCTTGGATAAGGCTTCGCTTAAAGTGGTTTTGCCGACGCCAATGCATCCTTCAATGGCGATATAGCTTGGTTTTTTAAAGCCGCTCATCTTGTTTTGCCCCTAAAATTTCAAATTATGTATCAGTGTTTGCCATGGATCAGGCAAGCTGTCAAAAACGAAGTCAAAGATTTTTCATGAAAGTTAGAACCGCGCGCCAATAATTATGTCTGCCAGATATTCCAGGAGTGATGCCTGCATATAGCAGCAACTTAGGAGTTGGCCAAATGCGTGATGTGTGTGTAGACCGTTTTTTTGATCGTGCGAGAAATCATGGAAAAGCGATTGCCTATTATACCAAGGTCAAGGGGCAATATGAGCCAACCACTTGGGAGCAATATGGTAAAAATGTTAGCCATTTTGCCTTAGGTTTGATCGCGCTTGGACTTAAAGCAGGGCAAAGCGTCGGTGTTTTAGGCTTTAACCGTCCTGAGTGGGTGACTGCCTCTATCGCCACGCAAGCAGCAGGCGGTGTGTCTGTGGGTGTTTACAGTTCTAGTTCGGCCGAGGAAGTTCGGCATATTTTAGAACACAGCGAGGCGCCTTTTTTAGTTATTGAAAATGGCAAGCGCTGGCGTGAGCAAGTAGAACCCGTGATGCATGAATTGCCCTTGTTGCAAAAAATTATTTTGATGGATCCCGATGATACGATCGAAGAAGGCATGGTCATGACTTATTTGCAAGTCTTGGAACTGGGCAAAGCGCAGTCTAAAAAATTATTAGACGAACGCATTAGCGCTATTCGCCCCGAGCAAATAGCGACGCTTATTTACACATCGGGAACCACCGGAGCACCCAAGGCAGTGATGCTTTCGCATCGCGCGATTAATTGGACTGTGCACACGGCAGTAACTTTGCTCAAAGTGGGGCAAGGCGATAGCCTGGTCTCTTATTTGCCGCTAGCGCATGTGGCCGAACAAATGTTCACCATTTACGCTCCTTCTTATTGTGGACTTTGTATTTATTTTGCCGAGTCGATAGATAATTTGCCAGAAAATCTGAAGGAAGTACAGCCCACCACCTTGTTTGGGGTTCCTCGTATATATGAAAAATTTTATGACAGAGTTAGTGAGAAATTAGCGTTGGCCACAGGTGCTAAAGCCATTTTGCTTAAGTGGGCCCGTTCTGTTTCAACTGATTACTGGGAATTACACCACAAGAACGCTCCCATGCCATCTTTATTAAGCATGCAATACAATCTGGCTAAAAAACTTGTATTCAACAAGTTGAAACCACTTTTGGGTTTGGGGCGTGCACGATTATGTATCTCCGGAGCAGCACCTATTGCGCAAGAGATCACACGCTTTTTTTTAAGTTTAGATATTCCGATTTATGAAGTTTATGGACAATCAGAAGATTGCGGTCCAACTACGTTCAATATTCCCAAAGCAACCAAATTGGGAACAGTGGGACGTTCATTGCCCGGGGTCGAATTGAAAATTGCCGAAGATGGTGAGATTTTGGTTAGAGGACCCCATTTGTTTTCGGGGTACTATAAAGATCAAACAGCCACCGACGAAACACTGAAAGCAGGATGGCTTTACTCAGGTGACGTAGGTCAGATCGATAAAGACGGGTATCTGCGCATTACTGATCGCAAGAAAGATTTACTGATCACGGCGGGTGGAAAAAACATTTCGCCACAAAATTTAGAAGCAATGTTAAAGCAAATTCCTCTAGTCAGTTTAGCAGTAGTGATCGGAGATCAGAAAAAATATCTGGTGGCACTGCTTACGCCAAACCAAGAAAATCTTTTAGATTTTGCCAAGAAAAGAGGAATTCAAAATCAAACCATTTTCGACCTGATACATCATCGCTTAGTGCGACAGGAAATTCAAAAAGGCATTGAAGAATTGAATCAAAAAGTGGCATCAGTGGAGCAGATCAAAAAGTTTTTGTATTTGTCTAAGGATTTTACAGTGGAAGACGGAGAGCTGACACCGACACTGAAAATCAAGCGCAAGGTCATTAATCTGCGTTACCAGGACCGTATTGATAGCATGTACAGCGCGCTTGCCTAAAAATAAATATTTGGGTTTGCTATTTTCAGTTGAGGTGCTTATGTGCTAGGGATGTGCTTTCAATGAACCTGCGGGCTTTTAAAAGGTATTGGACAATTGGGTGCCGGGGCAATAAGAAAAAAAGAGGAGTTTCACGGTGGACTGGCTGTTTCGGCGGCATTTTTGGGTGGTGCATCTGGTTTTTTTAAGCCTGTGCGCCAGCATTTTGGCATTGTGTGTAAACGCCGTGATCGGCTATGAATTAACAAAGTCATTTGCTGCGACACCAACAATTAAAACAAAACGCGTCGCTCAGAGTAAAAAAGAAGATCGTGATTTTTCCGTTGTTAATAATCGCAATCTTTTTGCATCAAAAAGAGAATCTGTCGTCCCTGTAGATGCAGAGACAGATGAAACGGGCGGCTCTGGTCGCTGGGAAGATGCCGCACCTACATCACTGCGAGTTAGGCTTATTAGTACTGCGGTGTTTTTGAACCCGCAATTTTCCTTGGCCGCGATCGTTGACTTAAGACAAGGCGGGGATGCCACTGCAGCTTCCTATTCAATTAATGATTGCTCTGAAGGAAAGTCTAACATTGATCCGCTTTTTGTAGAAATCTTAGGGCCTTCGGTACTGGTCTCAATGGTTCCGTGTAATCGGCTGCTAGGTGTCGGCATTATTAAACGCATCGAAGCAATGCGGGTTTATTTCTTCAATGAGCAAGAAAGAAAATACGAATATTTGATGATGGATGAAGGAATGACACCGATGCTTCCTCCTCCCGTGCAAATCCCAATGAGCGGGTCTGCTGGTGACGGTGAATATGGCAAGAGCGTTCGCAAAGTGGGAGTGAATTCTTATGAAATTGATGCCAGCGATCTCGACGGTGCTTTGGGTAATTTAGCTGAAATATCGACACAGGCACGCATGGTTGCAGCATTTGAAGATGGTAAGTCCATTGGATTTAGAGTATTGAGCATGAAACCCGGATCCGTTTTTGAAAAAATTGGACTTCAAAATGGGGATATAATCACCAGTATTAATGGTTACCCTCTGAATAGTCCTGATAAAGTTTTAGAACTTTATCAAAAGGTAAAAACGAATAGTCAGTTTAGCCTCGATGTTAAACAAAGTGGAGCGTCGGCGGCGGCGACATTCAACTACTCTATTAAGGGTCGCTAGTGAGCGTTTTTAAGACAGAGTATTTTTTTAAAGTTTTTTAGGTGTGTGGTTCTTTTATGAATTTGTGGTCAAAAAGAAGATTAATAGCATTACTTTGTACGGCTTTTTTAGTAGGAACGTCGTTCGTTTACGCTCAAGAAGCCCAGCCACCGTCATTGCCACCGCTGCGCGCTGCCGAACCTGTGAAAGCAAGGATCAATCGTGAAATGGCGCTGAAAGAGCGCGCGGCGAATCGCTCTTCTAAATCAGCATCTGCCGACGAGATTGCCAAAGTTGTTCCTTTGAAATGCATAAAACCCAAAGGGAAATTTCCGTGGAACGCAGATAAAGCTAAAATTTTAGATCTAGTAGAGCAGATCAGCCGTATCACTTGCAAAAGTTTTATTATTTCGAGCAACGTGAAATCAACTCAAGAAATTTCCATGATTAGTCGCTCCGCCATCACTGTGGATGAAGCTTGGCAGGCATTTTTGTCAGCATTAGAAAGCAACCAACTGGCGCTAGTGCAAACTGGTGGATTTCAGAAAATAGTCAATCGAAAAGATTCAATTCGCCAGCCTTTGCCCTTGGTCGACGATAAAAACAAATTGCCTAGCAATGAATCGATGGTAACTTATCTGCACGACGTGCGACACATGTCGAAAGATGTTGCCATAACGCTGGCTAAAGGATTGATCAGTTCGCAAGGCGATGTCATGACCGTCGGCGATTCTTTTTTAGTAATCAGTGATGGTTCGTCCAATATTCGTCGCATCATGACTATTTTGGAAAAAGTTGACATTGTCGGTGCTGCCAATCGCGTGCATGTGGTCCAGTTGGAACATGCGGATGCGGTGCAGGTTCAGGCCAAGTTGACCGATATTTTTGATTCTAAAAATAACAATGATTATCGTGGCAGGCGTTACAACAACGATGGACCAAGATCGCCGCGGTCTGAAAATAATGGTGGTGACGGTTTTAGTGTGCAAAAAATTATCGCCGATGAGCGAACCAATAAAGTCATTACCATTGCCTCTGATAGTGCTTACGCGCGCATCAAAGAGATGATTTCCGTATTGGATGTTGAGTCCTCTGACGCCTCAACGCAAAGCCAAATGAATGTTTACTACTTGAAAAATGGCGATGCCAAAAAAATTGCCACGACGCTGGCTGCTGTTACTCAAGGAAGCAACTCAGGCGCTAATCGTAGAGGTGGCCCTGGTTCGCGTATGGGTTTCAGAGAAGAAGGTGTTTTATTTGAAGGCGATATTAAAATAACCGCGGACGAAGCAACCAATAGTCTAGTGATTGTGGCCAGTCCCCGTGATTATAAATCTTTGAGTGCAGTGATCGCCAAATTAGATAAAGAACGTATTCAAGTTTACGTCGAGGCCGCCATTTTAGATATTGGCTTAACCGATACTAATAATTTTGGTATAAATGGTTTTGGTGTTGTGCCTGGCATGGGTATGCTAGCTGGAAATCAACAAGGAATAGGCTTGGCTGCTGGTCTGGTTGGTGCCTCTGCTGCTGCAGCGGCAGGCGGCGGTGCTGCTGGACTCGCTGGTTTGTCTGGCTTGTTGGGTGCATTTAATTTTATAGGTAGTCCATCTGAGTTGCCTGGGTTTCCTGGTGTAAAAATGCCTAGTTTTGGTGTTGTGCTAGAAGCTTTGCAGAAATATTCCAATGTCGACGTGCTCTCCACGCCATCGTTAATGACGCTAGATAATGAAAAAGCTGAAATGTCAGTAGGTGAAAAAATACCAACAGTGAGTGGTGCTTCAACTGTTGGTGGTGGTGGTGGTTTGGGTATTCCCATTCAAAATATCACCTATCAAGATGTTAAGCTCAAATTTGGCATCACACCTCATGTAAATGAAAATGATTTGGTACGCCTAGAGATTGATCAAGATGTCAACGAATTAGGGGAACAAGAATCGTTGCTAGGTGCAACACAGTATCGTATTCGGACCAAATCGATTAAAACCACGATATCGGCAAAAGATCAGCAAACCGTGGTGCTGGGTGGTCTTATCAGCCAAACCCATAAAGAAATTGAGGTAAAAATACCTTGGCTTGGAGATATTCCTATCCTTGGTTATTTAGCCAAGCATAAAACCAAGATCATTGAAAAGAAAAATCTTTTACTGGTATTGACACCATACGTCATTCGTAGCGAAGAGGATTTACGCAAAGTGCATGAACGCAAAATGAAAGAGCGCGAAGAGTTTGGTCGGCTTTATTTTGGCGATAAAATCACTAAGTTTGATCCTCATGTTGACTATGCAAAAAAAACCGGGCCGTTACATCGTTTGATGGATCAAGTCGATACCGAGATGAAAAAGGTTGAAAATGGCGGACCAGGTTTACCTGGTGAGACTGTGATTAAGAGCGAACGTTTGGAATTGCAGAAAAAATCATTGGATATGAGCGTTAAAACGCCAGCAGGCAATGAGGCTGACGAGGACGAAATGTATGAAGATGAAATTATAGAAGAAACTCCCGGTGATTTTGAAGGTAATGCACCAGTGAGGGATGAAGTAAATGCAGAGTGAAGGGCATACAGAAGATAAAGCAATTCGTGCCCTCGGCCAACAGCTACGGGGTAAGCCGCTGGGTGAGATTCTGCGTGTCATGTTTGGTGTTTTGCCCGAGCATATTGAGCAAGTCTTGCAAGCGCAGGGAGAAAAAGGTGGTCGCATTGGTGAGTTATTGGTTGCGGCCAAGCGCATTACCTCAGCGCAATTAGCAAAAGCCATAGCTGTACAAATGGATTTGCCATATCTTGAGAGCATCAATGTCGACGATATTCCCGATGAGATGCTAAGACAAGTTCCCATCAGTTTTGCCAAACAAAATCGTGTACTGACGCTGGGGTTTGCCGAGAACGGTAATTTGCGGCTCGCTTGCTTTGATGCTCTTGATATGGCTACCCACGACGAGTTGCGCTTGCTTTTTGGGGTAGAGTTAGATTTGCAAGTGGCAGCACCTGAAGTGATTACTTCGGCAATTAATCGCGCTTATGATAGAGCCATTCGTCAGGCAGAAAGCGCCGTGGCCGAGCTTGAAGAAGCCGACTCGACTGATTTGAAAGGTGACCTAGAAGAGGAAATCGTCGATTTGCTCGACGTTGAAGGCGATGATGAAGCCCCTATTATCCGCTTGGTTAACTCACTGATGAGTCAGGCCGTTAAAGATCGTGCCAGCGATATTCATATTGAGCCGTTTGAACGCGAGTTGATGGTGAGGTTTCGCATCGACGGAATTTTATACGAAATTATTAAACCGCCCAAGCGCTTTCAAAATTCAATTATTAGCCGTGTCAAAATTATGGCAGGCTTGAACATCGCCGAAAAACGGCTGCCGCAAGATGGTCGCATTCGTTTAAAAGTAGCTGGCAAAGATTTTGATGTCCGTGTATCAAGTATACCGACAGGTTATGGCGAACGCATTGTTATGCGGTTGTTGGAGCGTTCCAACATCATGCAAGATTTGCCGACGCTGGGTTTTTCTCCGCGGAATTTGAAAGCGATTGAGCGTCTGATTCATTCTTCCCATGGTATTTTTTTAGTATCAGGGCCAACGGGTTCAGGAAAAACCTCGACGCTTTATGCCTGTTTATCGCAAATAAATAAGCCTGAACTCAATATTTTGACCATTGAAGATCCGGTTGAGTATCAGCTGAATGGTGTCGGGCAAGTACAGGTCAATGCCAAAATTGATTTGACCTTTGCTTCGGGACTACGTTCATTTTTACGTCAAGATCCCGATGTCATTATGGTTGGAGAAATTCGTGATCGTGAAACGGCGGAAATTGCCACGCAAGCTTCCTTGACAGGCCATTTAGTTTTTTCCACAGTGCACACCAATGACGCTCCGGGAGCCATTACGCGTTTGGTCGATATGCAGGTCGAGCCTTTTTTAGTAGCCAGCTCCTTGATGGCAGTGCTCGCTCAGCGTTTGGTGAGAACGATTTGTTTAAACTGCAAAGAATCCTATATGCCTACGCGTGAAGAATTAGCTGAATTGGGCTTAAATCCTAAAGAAGTTAAACAACTTTGGCGTGGCCGGGGTTGCGATCTTTGTCAGCACAAAGGGTACTTGGGTCGTATGGGAATATTTGAGCTCATGCTGGTAGATGAAAACATTCGTCAATTGATTTTGCAAAATGCCGACTCCAATACTATTAAAGCCAAAGCGCGTGAACAAGGAATGGTGACCTTGCGCGAAGATGGCGCTGAAAAAGTAAGGCAGGGCCTGACCACGATAGAGGAAGTCACACGGGTTACCAGAGAAGATGCTGTTGCCATTGAGACGGACTAACTAGAGAGTATTTTGATAAAATGCCGATTTATGAGTACAAAGGATTAGATGCGAAAGGAAAGCATGCCAAAGGCTTAAGAGAAGCCGATAGCGTGAAATCATTGCGCATACTTTTGCGTCGCGACGGCATTTTTGTCACCGATATGAAAGAATCGGGCGGACAGGTTATCTCGTCTTCTAAAAAGCATAAAGATTTACTCTCCAGTGACGTGCGGTTTAAAGCGTTGTTTCAACGAATTTCCGCAGAAACTTTGGGTGTAGCCACGCGTCAATTAGCGACCTTGCTGCAAGCTGGGGTTCCCATGGTGGATGCGCTCAACGCCATGATTGAGCAAATCGATAATCAAAATTTAAAGCGTATTTTTTCTGAAGTCAAAGGCGACGTGAATGAAGGTTTGTCTTTGGCTGATGCTTTGGGTAAACATAAATGTTTTTCCAGTATTTATGTGAATATGGTGCGTGCAGGTGAGTCTTCAGGGGCTCTGGAAGTTGTGCTCGAGCGTTTATCAGAATTTTTAGAAGGACAGGCGCAGTTAAAAAACCGCGTTATGGGCGCCATACTGTATCCTGCTGTGATGATGATAATTGGTTGCATCGTGATGGTTGTCATGTTGACCTCGGTGGTGCCGCGTATTGCCCAAGTTTTTATCCATGCCAAAATTCAATTGCCGTTGATGACACGCATGTTGATTGGTCTTAGCGGTTTTCTTAGCAATTTTTGGTGGTTGGTTTTAATTGGTTTAGGTTTTTCCATATTTTTTGCTTTGCGTTTTGTTAAAACTCCCAAGGGACGATTCCTGTGGGATAGTTTTAAATTAAATGCACCAGTGATAGGTCCCATTGCGCGCATGATTTCGGTGGCTCGCTTTTCGCGCACGCTATCGACGTTGCTGGCCAGCAGTGTGCCTTTGCTTAGCAGTTTGCAAATTGTACGTAATGTTTTAAATAATTCCATTCTAGAAAAAACTATCGATGATGTAAGAGACGCAGTCAGAGAAGGTGAAGATATTGCGACGCCACTCAAACGCAGTGGCTGCTTTCCGCCCATGGTTACCCACATGATTGCCATTGGTGAAAAGTCCGGCCAACTGGAACAGATGCTGACCCGTGTGGCAATTTCTTATGAACAGCAGGTGCAGATCAGAGTGGGGATGTTGACCAGCTTGCTTGAACCGGTAATGATTGTTATAATGGGCGGCAGTGTAGGTTTTATTGTTTTTGCAATTCTCACACCGATTATGCAAATGTCACAAATGGTGAAATGAGAGGGGACGTATGAAAATGGACATAGAAAAAGAAAATACTCGCAGTGACAAACAACCTCGTGTCACTTTGCGTGGATTTTCTTTGATTGAAATGATGATTGTTTTGACTTTGATTGGGCTTATCATGGTCGCGATTGGCGTTGGTGTTATGGGTCAATTCTCCAAAGGTCAAGTTAGTGCTGCCCGAACTCAAGCTTATGAAATTAGTAAACAATTAGATTTATATCGTCTTGAGTTTGGTCACTATCCATCCAGTTCGGAAGGATTTGATGCTTTAGTCAATCCACCGCGAGGCGAGCCTTACATGGATAAGGTTCCTGTGGATTCTTGGGGCAATGAATTTCTGTATGTTTATCCGGGAGAGAAAAACCGTAAAAAGCCAGATATTCGTTCCAAAGGGGATGACGGCGTAGAAAATACCGAAGACGACATAGGCAATTGGGCTGCGGATAGTTAATGCTGTGAAAAAAAAATGCTATCGCGGATTCACGGTTCTGGAAATTCTAATCGGGTTGTTGTTGGTTGCTTTGTTGCTGGCAATTGCTATTCCGACATTTCGATCGTTGACGCGGGTGCAATTAAAAGAAACCGCAAATCAAATGTTAGGTCTGATTCGGGATACTTATTCCAAAGCGACGCTCTCGAATAAAGCGCATCGCATTGTTTTTGATATGGATGCCAGCCAGTACTGGGTAGAAGTCTCCAATGATCAAGTGCGCATCTCCGAAGAAGATGATGACTCTGAAGAGGGTGGCAGGCTCGGTATTTTTCAAAATGATGATAAAGATAAAGATAAAAAATATGCTACGCCTCCTGCCTTTACTCCCGACGAAGGTGATTTTGGCACTAAACAAAAACTGCCAAAAGGGATTCGTTTTTGGGGATTTTGGGCAGATTATATGAAAGAGCGTACGCGATCAGGCGAAGCTGCGCTTTACTTTTTCCCCGATGGTTATACCCAAGCAGCACAAATTACTTTAAGCGATGATGAAGCAGGAGAACACGTGCTGACGCTTGTAGTAGAGCCTTTGACTGGTGAGGTTGTCATTGAAAATAGTGAGCCTGAAATTGAAAAATAAAGGCCGCGGATTTACGCTTTTAGAAGTCATGGTGGCTCTGGCCATCTTAGGTCTGTCTTTGCTTGCGTTATTTATGGCGCAATCTCGCTCGATGCGAATGGCTGAGAAGGGCAGACTGCTAACTATCGCGACGCAATTAGCGCGTAGTAAATTGATCGATTGTAAGTTTGACTTAAATAAAAACGGCTTTCCCAAAATAGATTATTCAGAAAGCGGAGATTTTAGCGAAGAAGATTATGCTGATTTTGCGTGGGAATGCTTTGCTTATCGATTTGATGTGCCCCCGCCCAACGCGGAATCAATTGCCAAAGGCATGAAAGCACAAATTGGCGACGCGGGTAATGCAGTTGGTACTAATTTTAGCGCAAATATGTTGGCACCTTTTTTTGGAATAATTTCAACAACGCTTGGGGATTCGCTGAAAGAGTTGGTTTTAATTGTGCGTTGGAAAGATGGCGACACCCCTGATGAACTGCGCGTGGTGACCCATGTGATTGATCGAACCGCGATATCAATAATAGCAGCGCAAATAGCTGCTGGTCAGGCTGCTCTGCAAGCTGCTCGAGGCGGCACCCAATGAAACGCGGATTTTCATTAATTGAGATTTTGGTCGCGGGTGCATTGTTGGCTATTATGGGTGTCATGTTAATGACCACGCTGAATTCTTCCATAGAAGTAAAAGATCGCGTCGACGGTATTTCCAATCGCTATTATTTAATTAGGCAAGCCATGTCACGCATGGCGCGGGAAATTGCTATGGCCTATACTAGCAAACATAAAAATGCCAATTATGCTGTGATTAATACGCAATTTAAAGGCGAGAAATCTTCTTTGTCTTTTGTCGCTTTTGGTGGTTTTGTGCGCATGAAAGACGCCAAAGAAAGTGACCAAAGAGAAATTACTTACTTTGTCGAGACCGATATGAGGAAAGGCAGTTCTGCTTTGATGCGTAAAGAAAAAGTAAATCCGACCGCGTTACTGGGAGAGGAGGGGCGCGTGCAGATTCTTTGTCCCCATATTAAAAGTATTAATTTTAAATATTGGAACCACCAAATGAAAACCTGGGAGGATGAATGGCGAACCGAAGGCATGGGGGGGACCCACAGCGATTTGCCTTTGCGGGTTTTAATTGAAATGTGGGCAATAATGGAAAATGAAGTTGAGCAAAAATTTGTGACGCAAACAGAAATTATGATCACAAATCCAATTAATATTCTGTAATAATGGAGTAGTAGTTTTAGTATGGCGTTGGTTATTATGAAAGAAAAATTACGTGGAATGGCGTTGCTATTGGTTATGATTTCCTTGGCGCTCATGACTTCGGTGGTGGCGGATTTAAGTTATAATGAAACCATTCGCTACCAGGTCGCTCTGAATGAAAGAGATGCACTCAAAGCAGAAGCTTTAGCAGAAGGCGCGCTGAATATCGGTCGCTTGTTTTTGATTATTCAAGGAGTAATACAGCCTCAGATTGCTACTTATGCTGCTATGGGCATTGCTTTGCCTGCGTATACTTTATGGGAAATGATGCCGCTCGACACTGATACTTTTAAGGGTCTCGCTTCTGGCGATTTGGCGAGTTCCTTTGGGCTCGAGGTTAACGAAGCTTTGGAAAAACGTCGTGCCCAAAAGCAAGAAGATGACGATAAAAAAAAGGCTGCAAAAGATTCTTTTTCGCCGCCCGAGGGTGGTTTTGGTGCCTTTGAGGGTACTTTTAAAGTCGTGACCCAAGATGAAGAAAGCAAAATTTCTATGCGCAGCTGGGCCTCTGATACCAATGCCCAAAAACGCCTAACTACGCAAAAACTGTTAGCGGCTTTAATTGCGCCCAAGCGCTACGATGATTTATTTAGCGGTCGAGGGGCCAAAGGGGCGATGGTCGATCGTCCTTCGTTGCTTGCTAATATATTTGATTACATTGATCTCGATGAAGTTCGTGTAGATCCCTATGGGCTAGCGACGGAATGGAACCACGGAACCGGCGGATCAGAAAAAGGTCCCTATGCGGCATATAAAAATATTATCCCTAAAAATGCTTATTTTGATAGTTTTGAAGAATTGCGTTTGGTTCATGGCATGACTGATGATCACATGCGTGCCTTTGGGGATGCCCTCACCATTTATGGCAATGCCGGTAAAATCAATATGCTATCTGCCAAAGATCAAGTAGTGGAGACTTTGATTCGTTTTTGCGCGAGCAATCCGCAAGATTTGTTAGTGCAAAATGCGGTTTTTATTGATGAAACGACCAAGGGCTGGCGTGATTACCAGTCTCAAGGTCTAGGTCCTGTCAGTCCGCAGGGATTTATGACATTTTTAGATACGCGTGGTGTGAAGGTGGATGCAGCATCTTGTGGAAGTGTGTTAGATGTAAAGTCAGAAAATTTTAAATTAACGGCTACTGCTACTGTAAACAATGTCACACGGACTTTGACTTTGATAACCCGTGTCGTAAAGAATACGGAAGAGAATTCTTACTTCCGGAATAATTAATAGGATGACAAGCGCATGAGAGGAGTCCATCAATGGCAAGGCGAGTAATCGGACTCGACGTGGGAACATACAGTGTCAAAGTTACCCATTTAGAAAGTAGTAATAGGGGCACGGATTTTGAAGTAGTGGCCTATGCAGAAAAGCTGTTATCTGACTTTGCTTTTACCGAAGAAGCAGATCTACCCATGCTTGTGCGCCAGCAAGAAGCGGCATTGTTGCTACTTAAAGCAGAAGGTTTTTTTGAAGAAGGCATGATTATTTCAGGTTTATCAGGAGCCGATGCTCAGGTGCGTTCCTTGCCGGTGCCTTTTACCAATAGCAAAAAAATTCAAGCGGTTTTGGGAGGACTTCTTGATGCGCAATTGCCGCTTGATATCGACGAGCTGGTGTTGTCTTGGTTTTTGCAAAAACCGCTGCCCGCCCAAGAGAAATTGAATGTCGATAGCGCTACACAAAACCAAATTCTCGTGGCTTTTGCTAAGAAAATTTCAGTTGCTGCTTTTTTGAAGTTATTGCAAACAGCCAAGGTTAATCCTCGGCAAGTCACTCATAAGGGAGCCGGGCTTTTTGATTTGTTGCAGCATTTGATTCGAAAAAAAACACCTGGATCAAATAAAACTTTTGCTATTTTAGATTTAGGTTTTCAGACCAGCAGCCTTTGTGTGGCGAGCCTTGATCGCCTCTTGTCGGCGCGGATTGTTTTGCGAGGTGGTCAAGATGTCACCCAGAATTTAGCAAAAAAACTGCATTTGTCTTATACTGAAGCGGAAAAAAGAAAAATAGAAAACGGCTTTATTGAAACAGAAACAGAAAAAGGCAAACTGCTCGAACAACATTTAATGAGCGAAGCGTTAAAAGAGTCCTATCTTCCAGTGATAAGAGAGCTTAGGCAAACCATGCTGGCTCTGCAGTCGCAAGGAGAAGAGGAGTGTGCCCAAATTTTCCTAGTTGGCGGTGGCAGTAAGATAAAAAATTTGGATCAATACTTCCACGAGATGTTGAAGATCAAAACCTACGCTGAAAATGACTTAAAGCTTTTGATATCGCCACACATCAAAATAGATTGCCCTAAAGGAGATGCACCTGAAAAAGCGGTAGCAGCTCTGGCAACAAGTTACGCGATCTCAGGATCTGCCTCTGATAAAAAGCAGAACCATTTTGATTTGCGCAAAGGAGAGTTTGCTTTTCGCGGCGAATTGACTTTTATGCGTTCACGAGGACGTGTGTTGCTTTTGTGGGGAGCGCTTTTACTCTCACTACTTTTTTGTTATGGTTTTTTGAAAAGTTCGCTCTTAGCCAAAGAAGCTGCCAATTTAAAAGTAGATGAAATGGCCGCCTGCGAGGGTGTTTTAGGTAAAAAAATAGACTCGGGGCCGCGCTGTTTGTCGTTGATTAAGGAACAAATTTTAGGTCAAGGCAATTTGGGAATTCCTGAAAAAAGCGCAGCAGATATGTATTTGGAAATATCTATGGCTATTTCACCTCAGATTCAACTGAAGGCTACTGAACTCGATATTGCGGAGGAAAAATTACGTATCAATGGTGAAACTTCGGGGTTTGAAGCCGTCGATTTGATTTATGCAGCCTTGGTAAAAGTACCTTGCGTGATTAACGTTGAAAAAGGACGGGCGCGTCAAGTTGCTGAAGCGGTTAATTTTCAGATGACCGCAGACTTAAAGTGTGGATCAGTTGACGATGATGAGACCAATGACGATGTAAAAAAGAGGAAGAAGTAATGGCTAAAGCAATGGGAGCGTTTATAGATTCCATTTCCAGTCGGTTTGAGCGTATGCCCGAACGAGAAAAAAGACTTGTGTCTATTTTCGCTGTGACTTTATTGGTATTCTTGATTGTGATCAGTTTTTTATGGTTTTATAATTCCGTAAGCGGCAAGAACTCAGAATTAGCAGCGACTAGGATGCGTCTTGGTGAAGTATTGTCGCTTAAAAATCAGTATCAAGAGGCCAAGAAAAAACAAGAAGCCGAAGAAAGACGATTTCGCTCCAATGACATTTCCTTGTTTTCTCTTATTCAAGCAAATGCCACACGATATGGTTTAACGCTTAACGATTTAAACGAAAAAAAAGAGCCGGTCGGGGAATCTAGATTAATGCAAACCGATGTGGTCATTAATTTAAAAGAAATTTCCATTGATCGTTTAACGGCGTTTATTGTTTCGTTAGAAGCAACAGAAGGTGGCGTTGTTAAGATCACCAGACTAAAAATTAAAACACGCTACGATAAATCAGATTTGCTTGATGTACAAATGACGGTATCAACGTGGAAAACGGTATAGGAATTATAAAATGGCTTTTTTAAAGAAACTAAAATGGCTTGGGTATCTGGTATGCTTTTTTTGCGTTTTTATTGTCATGTTATATCTGACTTTTCCTGCCGATACCTTAAAGGGTTATGTGACCGAGCAGGCAGAGCTTGCGCTTAGTGCTGAAGGAAATGGCCAGTGGGTTCACCCTCCTCTGGTGCAGATTGGAAATATGTCGTGGTGGCGCCTTTCTGGCTTATCTATGAAAGATGTTTCTATTCAAACTGCTAGCTTTAGCGACAAGCCTGCAGAAAAGTGGCAGTTTAATAAACTTAAAATTAGAATTGGTATATTCAGTACACTGGGCGGAAAACCCAAAATTAATTTTGATTCTTATCTTTACGATGGCCGGGCACGAGGCAGTGTGACTTTGACTGCAGAGGGGGGCATTTCTCGGTTCTGGTTTGGTATTAGCGATTTTGATTTAAATAAATTTCTTAATGCCGCTAAAGGTGCCGCTTTGCCTATTAAGGGGATCGTTAATATGGACGCCCAATTTGATTTGGGTAAAAACCCTGCGACCGATGGCGAGGGGGAACTGAATTTGGATCTGAAGAATTTTGCTATTGGTCCAGGTACTATAGAGCTACCTATTCCTGGTATGGCTGGCGGTTTAACTGTTCCTAGAGTTAATTTTGGTCAGTTTGCCGGAAATATATCGCTGCAAAAGGGCAAAGGCAAAACCAAAGATTTACGTCTGTCCGGCGGTGATTTGGAAGCTAATCTTAATCTCGATGTGGATATGCATAAAAATCTTTTGCGTAGCCGCTTAGGTGGTTCTGGTTGGTTTCGCATTGCGCCGAAGTTCCTAAATACCAATCCGCAATTTAAAGCCATGCTTGATTTTAGTCCGGATTTGAAAAAAGCCCGCGAAGCTGATGGTAAATATCCGTTTACGCTAAAAGGAACGTTGGGTATGCCCTTTCCTAAATTTGGCAAATAAGCGACTAGATCAATTGTAAAACCCAAGTTGACAATAGATGCCCGGCCAATGTCAGAGGTAAAAGTACCAGCAGCATGAGTCTTAATATTTTTTCTTGCTGGATATGCGGCAAAAGATAACTTAAAAAAATAACGAAAAGCACCAGGGCAAAAATCTTTAGTGTAAAAATTGTTAAAGACCAAACCGGGCTGATCTGCGTACTCATTAT
>CANFCB010000018.1 GCA_947445025.1 Myxococcales bacterium | reverse complement strand
TGACGGGAAGACAATTGAATACGGCGATTAAAGATGAGCTTCAGCATTTTAGCGAGGTGCCGTTTGCAGATGCACAGAATCCCGCCTGGAAACCTGGCCTGCGCAGGAATGCACCCAAATTTTGTGCACTGGGGCTGGACACAGCAGCGTCGAAGAAAATCCCCCTACCCCCTTTTTCTAAGGGGGAATAAGTCCAGAATTAAATCCAGGATCAATCGAGGATGCACCTCTTAAATCCCCCTTTTTCTAAGGGGGAATTAGAGCCACAGCCTGTCGTAAAAATTCCTTTACCCATTCTTTCTAAAGTGGAATAAGTCCAGATAAAAAACGGTTTGGCTTCAGCTACTAGCTGTTCGATTTTATCTTGCGAAAATGTTTCCATAAATAGTCTAGCTCTAATTTAAAACTACTGAATGCAAGCTAGCGCCTAGACATAAAATGGCAATTGAGTATACTGCTCCCTTTACTTTTATCTAAAACTTTTTGAGAATATGAACCAAAAACATTTAGCACCCCTACCTTGGATTCATTTGAGTGAGTCTTTGCGCCCAACCCAAGGCCAGATTCGCATCATGCTCGACGCTATTCCTAGCAATGATCACAAATCAATTGCCCAACTTTTTTATGGCAATTCCATAACGCCGATTACTGATCCTTACCGCCTTTTAGATGCCAACATTAATCTGTCTATTCGCCAAAAATCCTGTATTCAAGTCTTGGCACTTGCCGATACCTCCTCGGTTAAGAGAGATCGGTTTTTGCTAAGTCCTTCGCAGCTAGCCACTCTTTTTCATTTCGTTAACGATGTGACCATTGAAATTAGAGGCCTAGGTGCTATCACCCCTGCCCTTGCCCCGGCCCGCGTTCAAGCGCAATTTTGTGAAGATGATACTGCCATTCAATTTATTGCTGCCAACTTTTCTGGCCAGCCCATTCATGATCCCTTAGTGCTTGGCGAAAAAGAAGCCTACCTACTAGACAATCACTTATCTCTTTATCATCTTGATCCCCCGCTTTTACCTTCCGAAGCCGAAGCCTTGCTTGGCTCATCGCCTT
This sequence comes from Myxococcales bacterium, assembly GCA_947445025.1. Taxonomy (GTDB): domain Bacteria; phylum Myxococcota; class UBA727; order UBA727; family JABDBI01; genus JAHFEG01. The sequence goes on along the minus strand of CANFCB010000018.1, from coordinate 22,813 downwards.
TGTCGATAAATGCCTTGGGTAACGAAGCTGCGCAAATCACCTTCGCTACCATTGCTGGCTTGGGAGTGGATTTATCTTGCATGCGCTCGCTTGGAAAAAGCGGCATTGAAGCCCCGCTTATTACTTTGCGAACCATTTTGACGACGGACAAAGCCAGCAGACAAGCCGAGCTACGTCTGCATTTGGTCACTTCTTTTCAGTACGAAGGCCTTGATGACGAGGTAGAGATTCCTGCACGAGGTGCGCTTCCTCCTTTATTTCCACTTTGCCAGACACCGCCCACCACAACGCTTAAGCACGAAGCTTTGCACACTTATTTGATGCTCAGGCCGGTTGTACAAGAAGAAGAAGCCAGACAGGCTATCTTTTCTTTAGGTGCGATTGCTTCCAGTACCCATCGTGGTTTTAAAGCAGAAGGCCAGCGCGCCCTCGATGTGCTTTCTGCCATCAGCAGTGGTCAAGGTTTGCCATCATGGCTTCACGTCGACAAAGATACTTTGCCGCAGATGATTGAGCTTCCGGAAAAGCCAGTGCTTTCTTTGACTTCGCTAGGCTTTTCATTTCATGATCTGGTCGCACAATTAAAACTTGATCATGGCATTATTGATCTGCCCATCAGCGATCTGCTTTTAACTGCGCGCAACAAAGGCTCGGCCCTTGTTCTCGATGACGATACCATTCTCACTTTTTCACAGCAAACCGCCAAAGCACTGGAAACCATTGCTGAGTCTTTAGATTTGCACGCATTTAATACCCCTAAAAATTTAAGCTTTTTTGAAGCAGCGCTTTTGCTGAAAAGTTTGCAAAATCAAATTCAAATTGAGTGCAGCGAAGATCTTAAACAGCGGCTTTTCAATTTCGTTCCCGAAGTTCTTCCGCAAGACAAGCTCTTGCCAAGCAATTTGTTAACGGAACTTCGACCTTATCAACACGATGCTGTCACCTGGATGTCGCAATTGCATCGTGCCGGCCTCGGTCGCTTATTGGCCGACGATATGGGACTTGGAAAAACCTTAATGGTGCTCACCTTGCTTGCCAAAATCAAACAAGAAAGCGGCGCCATGCCAAGCTTAGTGGTCGCGCCCACCAGTGTTATTGATGTATGGATTCAAGAGGCGCAACGCCATTTCACCGATCTAAAAGTATTCAAGTGGCATGGCGCATCGCGAACCGAGCAATTTGAAGAAGCCCAAAAAGCCGACATTATAGTCACCAGTTACGCACTTTTACGACGGGACGTTGACGCCTATTTGTCAAAAGTTGCCTTTCGTTATTTAATTTTAGACGAAGCGCAAAACATTAAAAATCCACGCACTGACAGTTGGAAGGCCGCTCGCGCTATTTGTGCCGAGCAGCGCCTAGCCTTAACGGGTACGCCCATTGAAAATCGCGTACTTGATTTGTACAGTATTATTGAATTGGTCGCACCAGGAATTTTAGGATCTGAGCGGCACTTCATACGTCGCTATGCGAACCCTATTGCTTCTGGTAACAGTGAACGCACCTATGAATTGAAAGAGCGCTTAAATCCCTTGATTCTTCGCCGCAAGAAGAGCGATGTGGAAAGAGATCTACCGCCTAAGATTGAAAGTGTCTTGCGTTGCGAAATGCTACCTGATCAGCGTGCTTTGTATCGACAAATCTTGAGATCAGCGCAACACGAACTCAAAGATTATATCTACAACGACAACGGTCCAGGCAAAGGACAAATGCCGCTTTTGGCGGCCCTCACCAGGCTGCGCCAAATTTGCTGCGATCCAAGACTTGTCCCCTTTGAAACCGGTACGCTTATATCTTCGGCAAAAGCAGAATTATTCGTAGAAGTGTTGAAAGAATGTCTTTCTATGGGTCGGCGCATTATCGTTTATAGCCAGTTTATTAAGATGCAACGCATCATTCATGAACTCATCAAACAAAGTGGCATCGAAGATGCGCTCTGGCTTCATGGTGGCACCAAAGATCGTGCCGACGTAGTGCGCAAATTTCAAGATCCCGACGGGCCACGAGTCATAGTGGTCAGTCTAAAAGCCGGCGGAACCGGTATCACCCTCACCGCTGCTGACACTGTTATCTATTATGACCCTTGGTGGAATCCTGCGGTTTTGGATCAAGCGGCAGACAGAGCGCATCGAATTGGGCAAACCAAGACGGTGCACTTAATCAAACTTATTTGTGAAAACAGCATTGAAGAACAAATTTTAGCGCTATCAGAGAAAAAACGAGAAATTGCTGAAGATATTTTAACGGCCAATCAAGCTGGTCGAAATGCTTTGACAATGGACGATATCAAACGTTTACTTGCCGTTGAAATTGATCGAATCGATCGCTTGGAGCCCTAATCAAATGAAATCTTTTTTAAAAAGACTGCTGACTTTAATGCTTTTACTTTCACTAGTTAATTGCACCAATTCCTGTTCGTCAGAAAAAAAAGTGCCACCCGCAGGTCTGGCTGGTTCAGTCTTATCAAAAGACCAAGCAGCAAATAAAAAAGAAAGAAATATTATTCATGGCTCTATTTTAGAAGTAATCAAAAAAGAAGGCTTTAGCTATCTACAAATTCAAACAGCCACAGGCGAAAAAGAATGGATAGCCATTTTAGCGAGCAGCGAAGCTGTAGGAAACAGTGTTCGCATTGAGGAACAAGTGGTGCTCACCGATTTTCATTCTAAGTCTATCAATCGCACTTTTCCCAAAATTATTTTTGGCGTTTTGTTAAAAGATTAAGGTTTTCGTCGCTACATCACGCACCCAGCACCTGTACATGGATGACAAACATTCAGGCACTTTGTATATTCTGGAATACAACTGGTTGTCACTGGTTGCTTGTCACATTGTTTCATCTTATCTATACAGCTGGCAATACAAGGTGTCATCTGTTTCGGCCCCGCGTAGGGTACACCACCACACGCCGCAATATTGATTAATAAAGCTACCATCAACAGCGCTAAGGCCAGTATTCTTTTAACCATAAGTTCTCCCGACTGTTTATTTTTTTTGTTGCTGCTACATAGTTTGATGATAACTGCAGTTGTGTGGGGGTGTCAAATTCTGGGCTTTTAATTTAATCGTTCACGCCCGCGGGAGAGGAAAATTTTTCCTAAACGGTTACATGCCAAGAACGCAGCATGTGCCACAGAAATTTCGCAGGAGTCAATAGCAGAAAGATAATTGTCAACTTCTGCATTGTTTTTAAGATCTGCTTTTAATTTCTTTAAGAAATTTTCTGTAAGTGCTTCCAAAAACCACTGTTTATTTTGCTGCTTGATTTTTTCTGGAAAAGCACCGGTTTGCTTTAAATTGTCTCGGTGTTTTTCTATGGCCTGCCAAACTTCTTGGATGCCTTGATTGTGAAGTGCGCTGGCTTTTAAAATCGGCACTTTCACCGAGCGCAGATATTGGCTTGCAGACTGATTGGCCAACTTTTTTAGATCACCATCTGCCTTATTCACCACGATAATATCCACCAACTCCAAAATGCCTTTCTTGGCACCTTGAAGTTCATCGCCGCCACCTGGCTGCACCAATAAAACAAAGGTATCGACCATGGATGCAACTGTGATTTCTGACTGCCCTACTCCCACGGTTTCGATGATCACCACATCAAACCCTGCTGCCTCACAAACAAGCAAGGCCTCGCGCGTCGCAAAAGTGACACCGCCAAGCTTTCCTGATGACGGCGACGGTCTAATAAAAGCTCTTTTATCTGCGCTCAAATTTTGCATGCGTGTTTTATCACCAAGAACACTGCCTTGGCTTTGCGTGCTGCTGGGATCCACTGTCAACACTGCCAAACTTTTATTTTGGGCAATTAACCACAAGCCAAACACCTCGATGAAGGTACTTTTGCCAACCCCTGGCGCTCCAGAAATACCAATGCGAACGGCACGCTTGGCATGCGGCAACAAAGCATCGAGCAGCGCAAATGCTTGGGGGTAATGTTCAGGATTTTGACTTTCCACCAAGGTAATCGCTCGAGCCAGCGCACGTCTATCTTGCTTTAAAATTTTTTCAACATTCATAATTTTTTTAAAATAGCTGCCAATACTTTTTTAGCAGATTCAATAATACGCGTACCTGGTCCAAAAATTTCCGCGACACCGTGAGCAGTTAAAAATTCATAGTCTTTGATGGGGATCACACCACCTACAATCACCACAATATCTTCGCCACCTAGTTCTTTTAAGTTTTTCATTAATTCCGGCACCAAAGTTTTATGTCCGGCTGCCAAAGTAGAAACACCAATGGCATGAACGTCGTTCTCAATGGCCTGACGCGCAGCTTCTGCTGGTGTTAAAAATAAAGGAGCGACATCCACGTCAAATCCTAAATCAGCAAACGCGGTCGCCACGACTTTAGCGCCGCGATCATGGCCATCTTGTCCTAATTTAACAATCATGATGCGTGGCCGGCGGCCTGCTTTTTCGGCAAAGCGATCCACTTCCCGCGAAAAATCATCAAGCTCGGCATCATTGCTATAAGCGCTTCGATAAATACCGCTCACAGTGCTCACCTCTGCCTGATAACGACCAAATACTTTTTCCAAGACCGCAGAAACTTCTCCGAGGCTGGCCCGCGCCCGCATGGCTGCAATGCTCAGCGACAGCAAATTGCCTCCACTGGTCGCGCCCTGCAAAAGATCGGCCAGTGTTTTTTGCGTCTTTTCTTCATCGCGAGTGGCTCTTAATTCTTTAAGGCGTGCAATTTGTTCTCGGCACACCTGCTCATTATCAATATCCAGCACGTCGACATGGGCTTGCTCTTTTGATATGTAGATATTAACTCCCACTATCACTTCTTCGCCGCCATCAATCATAGCTTGCCGCCTGGCTGCGCTCTCTTCTATCCAAAGTTTAGGGATGCCCTGCATGATAGCTTTGGTCATTCCGCCTAACTCTTCCACCCGGTCCAAAATCACCTGCGCCTTTTCCGCTAATTGATAAGTGAGATTCTCCATAAAATAAGACCCTGCCCAAGGATCAATCACGTTGGGAATACCTGTTTCATGCTGTAAAATAAGCTGGGTATTGCGGGCAATTTTTGCAGAAAATGGTGTTGGTAAAGCCAGCGCCTCGTCAAATGAATTGGTATGCAGGGATTGGGTCCCGCCAAAAACCGAAGCCATAGCTTCAATGGTGGTGCGAATAATATTATTGTGTGGATCTTGCGCCGTCAAACTCCATCCCGAAGTTTGACAATGGGTTCTCAGCATTAACGATTGTTCGTTTTTAGGAGAAAACGACTGCATCAATTGTGCCCATAACAATCGAGCAGCTCTAAGCTTAGCAATTTCCATGTAAAAATTCATGCCCGTGGCGAAGAAAAAGCTTAAATTGGGCGCAAAATCATCAATTTTGAGATTTCTTTTTAACGCCGTTCGCACATATTCAAGTCCATCGGCTAAAGTAAGTCCCAACTCCAAGGCCAAGTCAGCCCCAGCCTCGTGGATATGATATCCGCTAATGCTAATTGAATTAAATTTGGGCATTTCTTTGGCGATATATTCAATAATATCAGCGACAATACGCATCGATGCTAGTGGAGGATAAATATAAGTATTGCGTACCATAAATTCCTTCAAAATATCATTTTGAATGGTGCCACTTAATTGCCCCTGAGTCACGCCACTTTCTTCTGCAGCCACTATAAAACTAGCAAGTATGGGTAGAACAGCGCCATTCATGGTCATGGAGACGCTAACTTTATCAAGCGGAATTTGTTCAAAAAGAACTTTCATGTCCAAGACAGAATCAATAGCCACTCCAGCCTTACCGACATCGCCAGTAACGCGTGGATTATCAGAGTCGTAGCCTCGGTGCGTAGGCAAATCAAAGGCCACAGACAACCCATGTTGTCCCGCTTTTAAACATTCATGATAAAAATGGTTGCTGGCCTTAGCAGATCCAAAACCTGCATATTGCCTGATCGTCCAAGGCCGATTGGCATACATGGTTGCCCTGGGACCACGTACAAACGGATAAAATCCTGGCAGCTGCAAAAGCTGGCCCGAGTATTTTTGCAAATCTTTTTCCGTGTACAGTGGCTTAACCTCGATGCCTTCCAAAGATACTTTGCTCAAAGAAGACAAAGTTCTTTTTTTGGTTTCACTGGAAGCTTTGCTTTCCCAGTCTTTCCATGTCGTCATACTCTAAATCCACAAATGGCAATTTCAACAAGCCGCGCTGCCTCTTGTACCGCCTGGTGATCTGCTCCTTCGAGGCTAATCATGACTTTGTATGCATTATTTGTCCCTGGATAACTCCCAATACTAACTTCGGGAAAGGTATTTTGAATACTTTCTAAATCAGCAGCAATATCGCCTTCGGCATGAAGCGTATAAATGAGAATACGTTCGATGACGGGGCCATGAAAGCGATTTTTAATTCCATTAATTAATTTCTCAAACAAACCTGGTACGCCTGGCAAAATGTAAATATTTTTAACCACCACCAACGGCAGCCATAATCCTTCGGTTTGGATAATTTCACAAGGCCTCGGCAGCAAAGCCATTTTCTTGCGCGCTTCATTAAGTGGCTTTTCAGATAAAAAAATCCGATGGTATTCGCTAAATTTAGCGAGCATGGTTTCATGATACGCCATTTCAAGATTAAACGCTTTCGCTATTGCTGCATAGGTTTTGTCATCGTGGGTAGGCCCTATTCCGCCTGAAGTAAACACGTAATCAAAATTATTAGACAAATATTTTACGGAAGCTGATATGATTTCTATGTCGTCAGGAATGACTTCAATTCGTGACAAACGCACGCCGCGCTCAAAAAGCATGCGCGCGAGGACGACGCTGTTTTCGTCCTGAACTTTTCCGGTTAAGATTTCATCACCAATAATAAGAGCAGATGCTAGATTCACCTTAAAACCTCATCGCCCCCAATTTTTAAATTTAGCGCACCATCATTTATTGATGCGCTCTCGTAATTCTTTCCCCACGTTGAAAAAAGGGACCCATTTTTTAGGAACGGCCACTACTTTTCCGGTGCGCGGATTGCGTGAAGCCCTGGCATCACGTTGTTTGGCAATAAAAGATCCAAAACCGCGAATCTCAATGCGATTATGATGCGCCAATGAAAGCACCATCGTATCAAATACCGCATTGACGATAATTTCCATATCTCGCCGGGAAACATCTGGGGTTTGCGCCGTAAGTTCGTCGATCAATTCATTTTTTATCACGACAACATAACCTCTTTTAGTAACTAACCACCCAATGAGTGACTTGGATCTATAAAGTACAGCCTACACCAGATTACCCATAGATAGCAACAATGTCCAAGGACATCCATTTCACAAAAGCCAGAACAAGCATTTGCCATTGATCCACAAAACAAGTAACTAGCCGCTTGCAATGGAGAAAAATGATGTTTGAAACACTGTCTAAAGGTTTTCGTACTGCCCGCCAAACTTTGAGCGGACAAGCTGAATTAAACGAGCACAACATTGATAATGCTCTAAGGGAAGTCCGCGTTTCCTTGCTGGAAGCAGATGTCGAATACAACGTAGTCACTCGCTTTTTAGATCGGGTTAAAACTAAAGCGCTCGGTAAGCAAGTGGCAACCATGCTTAAAGATAAGACTGGGCAAAGACTTTATGTCAAACCAGCCGAGCATTTTGTCGGGATCTGCTATGAAGAATTAGAAGCCTTAATGGGTCCAGTGGACACCTCTATCAAGCTTTCCAAACCAATTGGCACCATCATGATGGTGGGTTTGCAAGGGACGGGAAAGACCACTACTGCCGGCAAGCTTGCACAATATTTATTAAAAAAACAGTTGAAGCCCATGTTGGTTGCCGCTGATATTTATCGCCCTGCCGCTGTTTTGCAGCTAAAAGTTTTAGGCGACTCTCTGCAAATTCCGGTTTTTGCTGATCCTTCATTATTGCCACCACAATTATGTGCACAGGCTTTAATAAAAGCCAAAGAATGGCAATGCAATGTGGTGATTTTTGATACCGCAGGGCGCCTAGCGATCGATGACGAACTCATGCATGAGCTGGAAGAGATTAAGCGCTTAACTAAACCCGACAATGTTTTCTTGGTCGTCGATGCGATGGTTGGTCAAGACGCCGTTCGTGCCGCCGCAGAATTTAATAAACGTTTAGATGTAGACGGCTTTATTTTGACCAAGTTAGACGGCGACGCGCGCGGCGGTGCTGCACTTTCTATTAAAGAAATCACCAACAAACCCATAAAATTTTTAGGCATGGGCGAGAAATTAGCTAATTTAGAAGAATTTCGTCCGCAAGGACTTGCCAGCCGTATTTTGGGCATGGGCGACATTGTTTCTTTGGTGCAGGATTTTGAGGAACATGTTTCCGAGGAGAAAGCCGAGCAAGATGCCAAGCGCATGCTAAAAGGTCAGTTTACGCTGCAGGACTTTTTAGATCAGCTCTCACTTCTCAAAAAAATGGGACCGCTGCAATCCATCATGGAAAAAATGCCGGGCATGAGCGAAATGCTGCCACAAGGAGGCGTCAATGAACGCGAATTTGTGAAGCTGGAATCCATTGTTCAATCGATGACAGCAGAAGAGCGCGTGCGCCCAGAACTAATTGAGCGTCAAAAAAAACGTCGAAAAAGAATTGCGCAAGGATCCGGCCGTAAAGAAGCTGAAGTGGACGCTTTGCTTAACAAGTTTTCCATGATGCGTACCTTATTGCAAACATTGGGTAAAAGGCCAGGCCTCCTCGGTCAACTGCCGGGTTTTAAACAACTGGGACAAATGGCAAACATGGCAAAAGATTTCGGTGGGCTTTTAGGGAATACGCAAGGCAGTTTTTTGTCGGCGCCTCGCGCCGTGACCAGTGCAAATTTTAAGAGCTCTAAAGATAAAAAAGATAAACGTAAACGAGAGAAAACGGCGCGTAAAAAAAATAAAAAGAGGAAATAGTGGGCATCTTCATCATTTTGAGCTCGGTAGCTTTATTTGCCGCAGTATTATCGAAACCATTACTCGGAACACTCGGCGTCGAAGCAGCTCTTTTGTTTGGTGTCATTTTTGGTCCTTTGAGTTTTATTTCGGGCGTAAAGAAAGGATCCCAACGTGACATTAGAGGATTTTCTAACGATTTTTTTGGAGCCGGCGTTTATATTTTAGCCGCGCTTTTTTTGTTTATTGTCGCTGCCTTTTTTAATTCATTTCGCTTTGAAAGTTGTGCACAAGACAAAGGCCTCTTTCCCTTCCTCGTCTTGGTCCTTCCGGTATTGTGGATTGATTTAGTGGCAGGCATTTGGATAGGACGCATGATTGGCAAAAGCAGCATTGCTTTACTATTATCCCTTTTCTTGATGGTATGTTATTTAAGTTTTCAAATCGCCTGGTGGTGGCATGAGCCTTCCTTGCGCTTTTTTAACCACCACTTCATCGTGATTGCCGGCGACTTGCTCACCGGTCAAAGTTTAAATCCTGCTATTGTTGCCTATCGACTCAGCACCCTTTTGTTTGGAATATCCCTGTTTGTTTTCGGCATTCTCGTTTTTAAGCCATCGAACTTTCAACGATCTATTAATGCGCATATGAATCAGCGGGGGCTGTTGGGGACAGCAATAGGTATTGCGGTATTAGCTGGTTGGATTCAAATCAAAAGCAGCGACGCTGTCGCGCCAAGTCGGCATCAATTAATTCAGCAGTACAGCCTGGTTAAAAAACGTGATTTGTTAATACTGCATGCAGACCCAGCGCAGTTAAGTTCCGATCAAGCCGATGGCATTTTAGCCGAAGCCACTTTCTGGATGGAGCGACTTAAAACGCGCACCGGTATCAAACCAACCCGAAATATTCACATTTGGCTCCATCACGATACGGAGGCGCTCACAAAGTACACCGGTGCAAAAAATGTGCATTTTACTTTGCCTGCCCATCGAGAAATCCATATTTCGTCTGCGCAAATTCCCCATCCCACACTAGGCCACGAGCTAGCGCATATCTTTATCAGCGAAGATAGCACAACTATGTTTGGCCTGGCCGGCGTGTTAACTTTTCTACCAAACTACGGGCTCAACGAAGGCTTAGCCGTTTTATTAACACCTGAACTTGCAGTAGCAGATGATTTAACCGTCTTGCAGCAAGCCTCGTCAATTTATCGGTTAGGATATTTAAAAGACTTCGAATCATTATTTTCTGTGCGCCCCTGGGATTTTTGGTTTGAATCAAGCTCTAAGGCTTACGTCGCTAGCGGAGCTTATTTAGAATATCTGTTTGCTTACAAAACCAAAAGCAATCGTGAAAGGCAGATACTCATAAAAAAATTGATTGTGGCCGGCGAGCTTTACCCGGTCTGGGAATCAGATCAGGATCATGATCAATTTCTAGAGCACTTTAAACAGTATCTGCAAAGATTGCCCTTGCCTGCAGATGCATTTGCTTCTGCGCGGGAACGTTTTCATGCACCTTCTATTGTCTACGCCCAGTGCAACAGTGCAGTGCCTGACGCGGCCAGTCTAAACGACAAGCAAGCACTGGCTTTGCTAAAAAAAATGGAAGGCACAGCAACTGGCTTAGACAAACGACAAAAAGGAGAACTCTTAGAAAAAATGGGTGACCTTTTTTGGAAAATGCAACAACCAGAAAATGCTCTGCAAAAATATAACGAAATAGATCTGCCTTCCTTACCCAAATCCTCGCAAAGACAAGTCATGGTGAAAATTATTTTTGTTAAAGCCATGATAGCCGACAGCCAAGTTGCACCTTTAGCTTCTGCTGTTTTAAAATTGCTAACCACCACAACCAGCAATCAGCAAACCAGCAGTGCCCAGTTAGCGCAAATTGGTTTTTTTCTTGGAAAAATATCTTCAAATCGAAGCACGCCGACTGAGGCATGGACCTATGCCAGCTATCTTTGGGCACGTCATCAAATTATAGGAGAAAATTATAATAGCGGATTATGGGCCCTCTATGATTTAACTTCAAATCCAAGTCTTTCGCCGCTTTTTTACTTTGAATCCAAGCGCCTTATGGCACAGGCACACGCCATGAAACAAGAGCCGCTTTTAGCTTACGATATTTATGTGGAACTTAAAAATAAAGACAGTCGCCTAGCCAGCCAGTTAATTTTTCAGGATTTGGCGGAGCGTGCCCTAAAAGCCAGCACTCCCGTGTTGCAAGGTGACCAGTGCTTATTGGGCCTTGGGAATTTCTAACAAAACACAAAAAAAGGCAAATAATTAACGTTATTGCCTTGGGCATGTTAAATTCTCATATATGCACAAATTGTCCCCATTTAAGCATAAAATTAGTGATTCACTCCTCCAGTCTTTGCAAGATCAAACCATTTTGTTTATGCCACTCGATGAGTTTGTCTACATGCTTGTGGTTCCACCCACCTTTAATTATTCCCAAGAAGAAACAGAACAAGTTGCCAAAGAAATTCAACAAGGCATTTTGCCCAGCAAGCATAATGACGAGCCTTACCATATTTTAACCTGGCAACAAATCGTGAATGAAAATCATTTGCAGACTTCTTGCTCAACTTGGAAGATGCTTCATAACGGACACTTTGCCGCCAACACCCAACTTATCTTTTTTGTGAATATAGAGCATGCACGAACCATCGTGCAGCATGATGCAACACAAGCGGGCTATATCGCTAATAGCCAGTATGGAAACCAAGTTGTCGTCGTGAGCAATGGTGAATTTGAGGAAAATATTAACCTGTTATCCCTGGCCGCGCGTAGTTTATGGCTAGCGGAAGAACTTAACCTGACCATCCAAGCGAGTATTCGTGCGCTGCCTTCTAGTTTTCGTTTTTTCTATTGTGCGCTTCGTCTCTTAAAAAAGACCTATCCCGATGCGTCTTTCTGGCGTGAAAATGGCCAACTTCATGTCATGCATAATCGCCTCTTTGGTTCCATCGACTACAGAGCCATTGCCCGCGCCATTCAATTTTCCAAACAAAGCGCAAAAAACTGGATCAATCATTTAACATTGTCGGACTTGCTCAATATTGATAAATACCCCGTGCTTTCTATTCGTTCACCTGTTTTCCCTAAAGCGCGCCCTGAAAGCATGTATCAAATAAAAGACGGGTTTGTCTTGGCCGTCGAGATTGCGACAGATCAGCGGCTCTCCCCGATTCCCATGAGTGGCAGTGAATTGCAGGCCAACAAGATTCAGCACTACTTAAACGAATCAGTACGCCACATTGGCAGCCGGCAATTTTTAAGTCACGTCTACCTTCACAGTGACCGCCAGCTTTTTTCTGCTGTTTTTATTGGCGATCAAATTGCCAGCATTGCGACCCATCCCAGCCTAATTTACGGCGCTATTCAAGGCTTGGGCAAAATTCCTAATACGGTGCGCATTTTATCGGACAGCGAAGATACCATCATTGTTGTTGATCAAAAAGTTGATCTGGCCACCATTAATATGTTGAAAAATAAGGCCAATCACGTCTTAAAAACCCTTTACCCTGACGGCTCAGACGCCATTGAACTTGATTGCAATATCATAATTCCCGATTTTCCCTGCGGACAATTTGCCTTACACCACATTCCTCCTCCCTATTTTGAATTAATCGACACTGCTAACGATGAAAAAATTACGCTGCCACCCGGAAGAGCAGATTATTTAAGAGGGCTTGCTTTTGAACTGATTCATCAGTGGGAATTGGCGATGCATGCTTTTAGGCGCGCTTACAGTTTTGACGCTACCGATGGTGATCTTAGTTATGCACTGGGCCGAGCGATGAGCGAGCTTGGCCAATTTGAAGACTGCCTGATCTTTCTCGAACGCGCTTTTGCACTTTTGCCCGAAGAACCAGATGTGGCTAACAGTTTAGGTGTTGCGTACCTAGAAAGCGGTCAAAAAGAAAATGCAGTACGGGTGCTTGAACATGCCGTTGCCATGCAACCTGACGATGCCCAATTTTTATTTAATTTGGGTCGATGTTATCTGGAAAACCAAAAACTAAATGAAGCGGAAATTATGCTCACCAAAGCATTAAAATATGCACCAAACTTTCCCGAAGCCCATGCCACACTCGCACAGGTTCGCTGGCGTCTTGGCGATATCATCAGCGCAAAAAAACACGCGCGCAAAGCGTTTGCCGCTAGCCCCAGCAACAAATATGTGCAAGATTTATTGTGGGCATTAAGCATGGATGACGATGAAAGCGCTTAAACACGCAAGATTTATTTATGAAATCAATTAAGCTTACTTCTAATTCTTCCACAATAACTAAGCGCATGGCCCAGAAACTGGCGACATATCTGCAGGCACCCTTAACACTTGCTCTCGATGGCGATTTAGGCGCTGGCAAAACAACTTTTGTCACAGGCTTGGTGAACGGCTTAAAAAACGGAAGAAATATTCGCGTGCAAAGCCCTACCTTTGCTTTAGCTAGGTCCTATCCGACCGAGCCAGTGCTCCACCATGTTGATCTCTATCGCATCAACGACGCAGTGATACTCGATGATTTGGGCATCGAATCTTTGTTGTTTGACTCCTTGGCCCTGGTATGTGTGGAATGGCCAGGACAGTATCCAGGCGCCCTGCCCCCAAATACGCTATGGATATTTATCAAAGCGAAAGAGAAAAACCAGCGTGAAATTGAATTTCAATTTGAGGACAGCGTATTTGATTGGACAACAATTTTAAAGAAACTGATTTAGGTGTTGACATTCAATCGCGAACTGTTATTTATCTTCGCGAACGCGGGGTAGAGCAGCTCGGTAGCTCGTCGGGCTCATAACCCGGAGGTCGGAGGTTCAAATCCTCCCCCCGCAACCACTCTTAAAAATCCAAAACCATCACAGTCACATCTTCGTTGTGATAGTTGGTTTTTTGCAAAACTTGAAATCCCATTTTGGCGTACCAATGTTCTTGATCCATAGTAAACAAATACACTTTTTTAACATGATGCTGCTTTGCTTTTTCTAAAACAGCCTTAACGATTTTGCTGCCAATACCTTTTTTGCGATGCGCAGGAACAACGTAAACGCTCGCAAGCCACGGTGTTAAGTCAGGATAAACATCCATATCTTGCAAATCTAAGCTTGCCATGGCGATAGCTTTTCCACCGTCGATTACCACTAACGCAAACGGAATCCGATCTAGATTTAAGAGCTCAGAAAAATTAATCTCAACCTCGGCAAGCGTCCGATTTGGATTCAAATATCCCCATTGCTCGTGACACCATTTTGCCAATACCGTTATATATTGCGGACAATCTGCTAAATAAACAACCTGCATGTCTTGACCCTTTGATACATTCTTGAAATAAAACTCAATATGAATGCTCGTATTTTAAAATTCCATTTGATGTTTTTTTCTCATATTTTTCTATTTTCTTTTAGTCTATCCGCGCAAATAGAGTTTGGCGACACGCCTGCATTCCACATCGATGAGCGACCATGGTATTTATTAGAAGATGACTCCAATACCCATGAAAACATTCGTCTCTACGCGCATCACGATAGCGAAGCCAGTAAAACCTCGGCTCCTGAACAGGCACTCTTGCTTCATGTTAGCTATATAAATCAAGAAGGCTTGTCGCATTTTCAAGAAGAGATCCAAAAAATATATCCTGACGCTATTTTGAAAAAAATCAGAGATGAGAATGATTTCAAGATTTATGAAACCCTGGCGCCGAATAAAGACATTGAAAATCCCCTCCCTGAAATGATGTTCATTACGGCAGTCTTTGAAAAGGATAAGCAATATGTCACAATTCTATATGCGTTGACCATAAAATGTAAAAATTGTTTGCGTCTTGCAGAAAAATGGGTTGCTCGCTTTGAAAACGCCCAAGCCAATTCAGATGAAACAGCCCTTATCCTCGAAGAAAAGTATGAGATCCCTTTGCATCTCTTCAACTCAGAGGCTGCTTCCTTTTATCGAACTTCCGCGGCCGATGGATTTTATCCGTGGATTTCAGATTTTTTTAAGGCAGCTTACGCTTTAATGACTGTCGGCGGCACTACACTTTTGTTTTACGGTGGCAAGTTTGTCATGGGTGTGATGGGAGTTGCCCCGCCTTGCAAAAAAACCGGTGGCCAGGTTTGTTGCTGTGCTCCAGGTATGTAGTAATTATTTTTGTAGAAATTCTTGAATATCCTGTGCACTCATTCCCAGAAAATATAAAATACGATCTAGTCCTCCACTACTCACCGAGGTGCTGGCAGCTTTTTTCAAGATAGGCTTGGCATGAAAGGCAATACCAAGTCCCGCACGTGACAGCATCAAGGCATCGTTAGCGCCATCGCCAATGGCTATGGTCTGTTCCAAAGGAATTTGTTCTTTTTGAGCAATCCATTCCAACAGATCTGCTTTTTTTTCTGCGTCGACAATCGGCTCAATCACTTGCCCTGTCAAGACACCTTCACGGGTTTCTAAACGATTGGCATAAGCAAAATCAAGACCAAGCATGTCTTTTAAGGTGTCGGCGGCAATACGAAATCCACCGGAAATAATGCCTACTTTATAACCAAGCCCCTTCAAGACGGTAATCAACTCTTTGGCTCCTGGATCCAAGGGAAGGTTTTTTGCTAATTCTATTAAATAACTACAGGGCAATCCTTTTAAAAAGGCTACTCGCTTTTTCAAGCTTTCACAAAAATCATAGCGTCCATGCATGGCTTCATGGGTTATGGCAGCAACCTCATTTTTAACACCGTAATAATTCGCTAACTCATCGAGAACTTCGATTTGAATTAAGGTAGAATCCATATCGAGAACAACCAATCTCTTGCTACGACGGGTTAAACTTTCTCTTTGTAGAGCAATATCAACGCCGGTGCTGGAAAGCTGCTTTATCAAATCTTCTTTAAGCAGTTTAATAGAGTTATCGTTTCCAGCAATTGTTATTAAAACTTCAAGCGATGAAAGTTGGTCATCATTGCTCAAACGGCGAATCGAAGAAATATTGGCGTGATGTAACGATAAGATTGAAGATAGTTTATTCATGTGAAGCGCATTAACCGGGCTACCTATCATTGTGATAGCATATCGCTTCGTTGCTTGAGAACTAGATAAACTGCTTTGTTTATCAATAGCGCGGTACTCTAGAGTTTGTCCTTTTAGTAAAGCCGCCGCCAGTAAATCCCTAAACACCAATTCGCCTTCAGGTTTTGCAATATCTAAATCAACCAAAAAGCAAAGCGTCAGTTGCCCATGTACAACGACTTGTTCAATATCTAATAGGGGTGTTCGGTTTCGTGCTAGGACAACGGTTAAGGCTGAGGTAATACCTGGCTGATCTACGCCGGTAACGGTCAATAAAGCAGGACAAGAGCGTTCACTATTCACTTTAAAAAATCCTTTGATTAAAGTCTTTGTAAAAAAACTTCGATAGGATGCACCTCGGGCTTTTCAAAAGCCAAATGTTCCGACAAATCACAAATAGCAATAGTGATTTCTTCCTCTTCTTGCAAATAAACGGTTAAATTATTATTATTTTCAAAAGTTTGATTTTTTTTAATGATTTGCCAGGCTATGGCAAGAGGTCTCTCACTTGGTTTAGGCAACAAACTTTTAACGCTTATCTGAAGCAAGATAGGATTATTTTTAACGCTATGCTGGATAAAAAAACAACCTAATTGATAAGGCATTTCTTCTTGATGAATCAGCAGTGGCCCATCACTAATTTTTAAGAGACGCCGCGTTTTTAAGATACCAGGAGCACCATATGAAGCTCCTGCCCTGATTCGCCAAAGCGCAAAATCCAATACTAAATTTGGCAAAGAAGACTTCGTGACTTCCTCAAGCGTAGTCTTCC
Organism: Myxococcales bacterium; assembly: GCA_947445025.1. Classification (GTDB taxonomy): domain Bacteria; phylum Myxococcota; class UBA727; order UBA727; family JABDBI01; genus JAHFEG01. The sequence goes on along the minus strand of CANFCB010000018.1, from coordinate 6,091 downwards.
AGGGCTCACCCTTTTGCCATAATCGCCTCACCAGTTGCCCGTCTTTTGCACCATATTTTTCCTCTAAAAAAAGTAGAAATAAAGCGCCACCATATACATAATTAGTCGAATATTTTTCTGAACTAAACAAAGGTGCTTGAGGATAGCCTTGAAAATCTTTTAAGCCTTCCAACCAATATGGCGATAAGGGAGTAGCGATGATTTCTTGTAAAACGGCACTGGCCTCATCCATCCATAACGATGACGATGGTCCGCCCATGGCATATTGACAAGCGTGCTGCCACTCATGATGAATATAAGTTTCCCACAATGACGCACTCAGAGCCGGATCAATTACGCTATAAATTCCCAACGCGTCGCGCTTGGTATACGCACCCCCCGTCGCAGTTGTGGACAAATAAATCTGATAGCCTAGCGGCGCAGTAAATCCTTGCTGCACCACTTGCCTAGCAAAAGCATCTTGCAAAATTGCCAGCGTTCTTTTGGCTTTTTCTAAAAATGGCGACGAAGAAAAATAAACGCTAATTCCTAATTGTTCTGCGTCAATTTTTTCTAGATTTTCAGGGCGAGATCCCCAAATATTTACAGATATCAATAACACTAACACCATCAGAAGCCGGCATTTTAACACTGCCGTTCAAGCCTCACTTGTACCTGCCACGACTTTTTCACCAAACAATAGGCCAATCACTTCGAACTGATCAATCCCTTTGGGTCGTTCGATCTCTACAACATCATGAACCCGTTTTCCAAGCAAAGCCTTCGCAACTGGAGATTTATGAGAGATGCTGCCTTCTTTAAAATCAGCTTCGCCGTCGCCAACGATGGTCCATTTTTTCACTGCACCACCGGTGTCGCGAATAACAACCGTGGCACCAAAGCAAATTTGCTCTCCCCTTAAGGAGCTTTCATCAACGAGTTCCACATCTTTTAAAAGGCCTGACAAATATGCAAGTCTTCTGTCGACTTCACGCAAATGTTTTTTTCCATAAATATACTCGGCATTCTCAGATCGATCCCCTTCTGCGGCAGCGTCAGCGACGCCCTTCACCACTTTGGGCCTGACAACACGCGACATGTACTCCCTTTCTTCTTGTAAACGCTGATACCCTTTTCGAGTCAGAGGGTTTTTAAGTCTGAGCATATTTTAATTCCTTGTACCTTGAAGATACCGCAAATTTCCCTTTAGAAACGTCGCCATTACTTTTCCTTGCAATTCCATTCCTAAAAATGCCGAGTTTTTAGAACGACCCTGCAGTGACTGTGCATCGACTCGCCATTTGGTTTCAAGATCGATGATGCACAGATTATTAGACGCAGCAGAAGCTAAAACTGTTCCGATTTGATGCTGTTTTTGTAAAATTTTTGCAGGACCCGATGTCATTAACATGACAGCACGCGATAAAGAAATAAATCCTTGATTGACCAAAGTGAGCAAAACCGCAAAGGCCGTCTCTAAACCAACGACGCCAAATGGCGCCTGGCAAAAGTGGTTTTGCTTTTCTGCAGCTGAATGAGGTGCATGCTCGCTCGCCACAGCATCAATACTTCCGTCAATAAGTCCTTCTATTAAGGCCAGGCGATCATTTTCATCGCGAAGCGGTGGATTCATTTTTTTATTGGTATCCCAAGCAGCACAAGCCTCGTCGTTTAAAAGCAAATGATGAGGAGTGACTTCGCAGCTAACTTTCAGCCCAGCCATTTTCGCTTTTCGGACTGCAGCTAAACTTCTCTTCGTAGATAAATGCAAAACATGATAACGCGCATTATATTTTTTGGCCAAAGCAATATCTCTTTCCACCATAGCGCCTTCAGAATCAGCTAATTGGCCTTTTATACCCATAATCCGACTGGTCTTGCCTTCATTCATGGACGCACTATGACTTAAACCCAAATCCTCGGCATGCTGCATAAATAATAAATCATTTTCTGCACAAGCTCTCATAGCTTGATCCATTAAGTCTTCATTCATAACCGGACTTCCGTCGTCAGTGACACCGATCGCTCCCGCTTTTTTTAAAGCTGCATAATCCGTCGGCTCTTGCCCTAAAAGACCCTTGCTGACGGCACCCGCCACTAAAATTTCAACGCCATTCACAAGGCCACTCAAGCTAATTTGTTCTTCTATGCGTTCAGGCGTATCAAGCACTGGATTAGTATTGGGCATCACCACTACTGTGGTAACTCCCCCGGCAAAGGCAGCTTGGCTTCCGGTTGCGATGGTTTCTTTATGTAAAAAACCGGGCTGGCGAAAATGAACATGCATATCGATAAGACCCGGCAAGGCGACTTTGCTTTGTCCGTCTATAATGACACACGAGGCGCCTAGAACTGACGGATTTAAAAAAAATCCTGCTGGCGACAGCAACAGGTTGGTAATTTTATCAAAGCCAGATGCCGTATCGAGCAAACGAATATTTTTTATAAAAGTAGCATGAGATATGACCGACATTAAAAACTTGTGCCTATATTAAACTCAAACTGCACCAGACCGTCGCCTTGAGGAATACCTGGCGTTCCCACTGGCCTTCGCACTAAAGGAAATCCCCACTCAAAGCGCAACGGTCCAAACGGACTAAACCAACGCACACCAAATCCCACCGAACTGTAAAGACCAAGCGTCGAAAAGATTTTTAATGGATCATAATAGTCCAGGTAGCGAGCCGGTTTTTTACCATCGACATAAAACAAATTTTCATCCTGGCCAAAAACATTGCCCATGTCAAAAAAGAAAACACCGGAAACATTTAAACTTTTGACGACAGGAAATTCCAATTCCAGATTGAGCAAAAACTGCTTATTTCCACCCACCACAAATTGGTGATCAGATTGATTTTGATATTTCCTCGCGGTGTTAAGGACGGGCCCAATCGATTGAAAATAATACCCTCTTAGTCCACTGGAATTACCAAAGCCCATGCCTCCTAGGCGGTAATTTTCAGCAATAATAGGCGCTCCAAATATGTGCAAAAGGCCTAAATCAACATTTAATTTGAGTACCCAGTTCTTTAGAAAAAACCATTCATCAAAGTTATAATAAAATCTGGTATTAGCACCATAACGAACAAATCGATTGCTTTGTGCTTCCGCTTTTAGGTATCCCAAACCAGCCTTGATGCCCTCGACATTTTTCCAATGGTTTTCTGCCTGAGCCAGAAGTCCCGAGCCCAAGTAGGAAGTCGCCCATTCGCTGCGCAATTCCAAAAAGTAACCGCCCGAAGGAAATAAGCGATTATTGCGTTGGTCAAACTGCAGTACCGGCCTAATTGACGAGGTATATCGAGGCTGCTTGCTATGCAAACCAAACAACCAAACATCAACCGTATTGTCTCCGGTCTCTACTCGTTCTAGATTATAAGACAAAAATAAACGGAAATTTTCAAAATCAGGCACATAAAATTCATATTTTGGGTTTGCTTCTTTTAATAATTCAGCCGTCGTTCCTTTTAAAAAATGACCGATCGGATAACCAAAAGTGACATCGCCACCCGTGGCATCTCGAGAATAATCACCAAAAGAGCGCTGCATATTGTAAAGCGATGTTGAAAACGTGATCGGCGCGTTCCTCAAATAAAACAAATATGGATCGATAAAGCGTAGATCAAACATGCGGCGATAAGAAGACCATTGCACTGAAGCGGTCAGACTTTGTCCTCGTCCAAATAAATTGTTTTGAGAAATTTGCCCTTCAAAACGCCAACCCTCTCCGCCCGATCCATAGCCACCTCCTACCTGGACAGAACCGGTACGTTTTTCTTTCACCTCAATCTCAATTACCATTTTATCAGACTGGCTACCGGGCTTGGTATTGAATTTGACACTTTCAAAATAGCCTAATTGATTTACGCGCATTTCACTTAAACGCATCAGAGAAGAAGAAGTCTGTTCTCCCTCATAAACACGCAATTCACGACGAATCACTTCATCAATGGTTTTAGAATTTCCAACAATATCAATGCGCTCATAAGAAACTTTTGGCCCCGCATCCACCTGCAGCGTGACATCGACTTTGAGCTCATCTTCATGAATGGAAGTTTCCGGAACAATGTTGACGTAAGCATAGCCTTCGTTGCGATAAAGTTCGGCAATGCTTAACAATTCCTGCATGAGTAAAGTACGATTAAAAACATCGCCATTTTGCAAAGTAATGCGCTTTATTAAATCAGCTTGGACAAAGCTGGGATGATCATTTATTTCTTCATTCGCTATTTGGTTCGCCACAATAAAATCGCCAGCGATATCGAGTTCGCCGATTTGATAACTGTCGCCTTCTTTAATCGGAATTTGGATAGAGAGACTTTTTTTATCTGCCGATAAGCGCACGCGCGCTTTTTGCACTTGTACATTTAAAAAACCATGCTCTTGGTAGAGTTGCTCAATGAGCAATAAATCCACATCAAACATGTCTTCGTTATAAACCCCCCACTGCGTGATGATACTGAGGAGATGGTTTTCCTTAGAGCGCATATGCTCCCTGATCTTGTCGCTCGATATTTTGTTATTTCCTAAAAAGGAAATATTCTGAATACGGACCTTGGATCCCTCGTCAATCTTAAAAGTCACATCGACAAAATCTGGTGCTAAGATACGTGAGTCCAATATTTTGATGGCACTTTTATTTTTTAATGTAGCATCGTTGCTTTGCGCTTTTAAATCTTTTTCTTTGGTAGGCGTTATCTCAACTTGAATATCCGATAAGAAATAGCCTTTATCGGCATAGGCTTTTTTAATTTTTGCTAAATTTTCTTTAAGCCTCGATTGGTCAACAACGTGATAGGCTTTTAGATCAATAATTCCATTTAAATCTTCTTCAGACAAAAGATCATTATTTTCAAAGCGAATTTGATAAATTGTTGGCTTTTCTTGCAAGCGGTAGGTCAGCTCAATACTTTCATCCACGGAGATTTTTTTTTCAACTTGGACGTCGGAAAATAAGCCCATGGCGAAAATATTTTTAATATCCTGCTGAATATCTTTGCTATCTAAAAGGCTGTTAATATGCGTTTTAAGTTGCAGCAAAACGGCGTCTGCTTCTACTTTTTTAGCACCAACTACTTGGATGCGATAAATATAACCACTTTTAGCGATGTCCGCTAATAGTACGCCTGGCTGATTGGCTCTTTTTAATGCTGATACTGTTTCAGCATCAAATTTGGAAATGGGTTGTGTGCGTGATACAATTGGATCACGACTGTTTTTCGCCTTTTCTGGTTTTTTAAATGAAGAGGGCTGACTTGGCATCATTTGCGCCAAAGCCTGCGGTGCTGCAATAAAACCTAAAAATGCCACTGTTAAAAATAGCAACAGCGACCTATGAAGGCAAAAAAAAGACCTGAAGCGAGTAATCTTACGACGTAAAATCATATTCAATGCCCTATAAAGGTCATTTCCATAAGAGAAAAGCCAGTATCGATCGTTTTTTTTATAATTGTGCAAAAGTGAGATGTTTTATGATTTTGCTGTACAGCCTGCTGGAAAAAAATAAAGAGCGCATTATTTTAACGTTGCTTCACAGAATCCCCAAAGAAATACGCTCTTATGCCCGCATACCCAGACCTGAACTCAAAAGTTCTCTGGAACACCTCTTTGAAGCCTATCTTGAATTATTGATCTCTAAAGACGACACGCAAATAAGACGAATTTTTAAATATGTCGCCAGAGTACGCCTGGCACAATCATTTACTTTGGGGACAATTCTGAAAGCAGCCTTAAGCTTTACGCCGGTTATTAGAGCATTATTACAAGAAGAATTTAAAAGAATGGATGGGGATGGACGCCAACTTTTCAACCGCGCCATGGGACAAATTGAAAAAACCACCTCTGACTCAGTGGTGGCTTTTAGTGAAGTTTTTCAAGAGCACATTAAATCGAAGATTGACGAGCACAATCAATACCTAAATCAACAAAATAAAAAACTTGGTGTTGATCTCTCTCGTTTTATTCTATTTCGCGCATGAGCTTCTTTAAAGAGAACGACCGTGGACCAGCACCTTTGGCCCTAACTGAAAAAGAACTTCAATTTTATTGGAGCCCTTATCCGCAGTCACAACGCCTAGGCCAAATTCGATATGCTGTAGCACTTCTCCGGCAC
>CANFCB010000017.1 GCA_947445025.1 Myxococcales bacterium | reverse complement strand
CAATCAATAAAAACATCATAAATTAAAACCTAATTTAATGGCAATACGTGAGTGGGATTTATTTTGTCGACATTGCGAGTAAAGGCGAAGCAAACCAGAGCAAAAAAACTGGACTGCCACGTCGCTTCGCTCCTCGCAGAGACGAATTGAAAACGATCCACGTGGAACTGGATACCAGCCGGCGCCGCCATGACAACTGCGGCGGTGGCACCCCTGCACGGGCAAACTTTCTTTAAGCAACGGAAGAAGCAGTGCGGTGGAAAGATCGACGCAACTCTGTGATGGCCTCGTTACTTTCGATCCCAAAATAGACGCGGTTACTCAAGAGCATAAAACAAGCTCCGCTTCTTTCCATTGCTAACGGGTCTATCCATAAGGACGTTCCCGTAAAACCGAGGTGTCCAACGCTCTTCATCGAGAGGCAATTATCTGTTGATCCACCCGGAGTTGGCTTATCAAACCCCAAAGGATGAGGCCCCAAATAATCAGCAAAATCTCTAAGCACTGCGCAGACACCAAGTTCGTCGCCTTTTAGCGCATGAAGGAAAAAAGCCGCGGCAGCTTTAACATCGTCCAAATTACCAAAAAGACCAGCATGCCCCGCGATGCCCCCCATCGCATAACAATTGGGATCGTGTACTTGCCCGCAGAAAACTTTCTTCAACCAAGGATTTTCTCCTGTTGGAGCAATGGGATCTCTTAAAATTTCTTCGGGGTTTTCATAAAGACATCGATATTGCAGGTTTTTGTTTGCCCAAAAACGCCGTGCCGCATCAGCAAATAACACATCAAGCCTATCACCTAATCGTTGCTGTAGCAAAGCTCCAAGAGCAATGTAGCCAATATCAGAATAAAGAAACTCAGTGCCAGCGGGCGCGATCGGTTTTGAAGCCAGAGCGCCTTGCACTACAACTTCTTCTCCTTTTGCAGTGCACTGCACATTTTGCGCGATAGCTTCTTTATAAAGTGGTAACCAAGCAACTAATCCCGAGGTGTGACTCAAAATATGCGCAACAGAAACTTCCGGCCAAAGTGGCCATGGTTTTTCATCAATCCCAAGCTTGCCAAGGTCAATCGCTATAGCGCTGAGCAAAGTAGTGCTAATTAATTTGGTCAAGGATGCTAAATCGTAAATGGTTCTTTGATTCACTTCTATAGGAGAGCCTGGCTCTAATCTTCCGGAAAAAAAATCGCTGGAATTGCTCTGGTTATTTTCAAATAATAAAATCGAGGCCGCGACTCCGGGTGTGACATGCTCCCGAACTGCATTATCGAAAATACTTTGCATTTTTTTTTTCATGGCGAGTCTCTTCAAATTCAAAAAATATTTTCCAGAATTTCCAAACAAGATATTTTCTCATCGCTAGCAATGCGCGCTTTGACACCGAAGGGAATCGGCCAATTAGGAGACTCGTGCCCTACCGGAATTTGTCCAAAAACAGGAATCCCTAAAGGTGTTAAGCACCGAATAAAAACACCAAGGGCCTCTGCTCGAGCAGCCTCTTTTATCGACCCAGACGAAGTTAAATGCCCGACAATAACAGCTTGCACATCTTTTAGAGATCCACTTGCCCACAACTGGGTCAACATTCGATCAATACGATAAGGCGCCTCGCCCACTTCCTCTAAAATCAAAATTGTGCCGGACAAATTGGGCATCGATTCCGTACCCACCAAATGCGTTAACATGCAAAGATTGGCCGCCAATAAAACCCCTGCAATGGTTTCATTTTTTTGCGCACCATATCGCAGTAAAGATGGATAGCGAACTTGCTCGGCCCTACCCTGCAAAATAGCAACCAATGCTTGCAAAGTTTCTTGCGGCTCGTCTGCCAATCTGGAAATGCCAGCGGCATGCAAACTTTTGGCCTGCTCATGTTTCCATAAATGCAACATAAGGGCGCTGGTATCGGAGAAACCCGCAACAACCGGTCGTTTTTTTTGCAGAGGCAGTTTAAGTAGTGGCAATAATCTGCTTAATCCGTATCCACCTCTGACAGCCCAAACAATCTCGTGCTGATCTGAAGCAAGCGCATTTTTTAATTCGCCAAGTCGCTCCGCGTCGTCACCATTTAGGTAAGCCACGGAACTTTGCCGAAGCGGCATTGGCTCATCGACATTGCAGCCTATAGATTTTAAAATTTGTACGCCGGCTTCATATTTTGCAGCCAAAAAAGTGCCTGACGGAGCAATCGGATAAACCCGCAATGTTGGTTGTGAACTCATGGGAAATTTATAGCATGCTACCTAGTTAATTAACATGGTCTGGAAAAAAGTTCTAACTCCCCATAGGGCAAGAGACTGACAACTGCTTCCAAATAAGGAAATAGCAACGTAACACTAACAAGAAACGTGTTTGACACATAAAGGACACTTAAATGACCACAATAAAAAATGATCCCTTTGTCCTCAACCGAATAGCCATCGTTCATCCAATCACGTTGCCGCCAGCAACAGCCCCCGCAAACAATATCACACAGGCTTTTGATCGATTTGAACAAGACAGTCTGCGCACATGGCAAACATTTTTAAACGGAGAAAGCAAAAAACAACCGATCAATCCAGGATGGAAAGCAGCCGCTGCACAAATTCTAGCAGAGCATAACCTCGGCAAGATTTCGGCTATACCTCAAGACATCACCGTGCACCAAGAAAGCCTTCACGCACTTTTACGAATTGTTGGTGAAAGCAAAATGCACATCGTGGCGCACTCTTAAGCAGGACTCTTTTTCACGTAACGCACTGCTGCTGATAAAAGCAGTGCTTTGATAAAACCAGGAATTAAGAAAGGCAACAAACCCAAAACAACAGCTTGTTTTACACCAATGAAAACCGATAACCAGCTGATCCCGAAAATATAAATCACGAGTGTGCCCAGCAAGCAATAAAATATCAGAGAAAAAACGCTATCACTTTTAAAGTATTCTCTAAGCGTTGTCATTGTGAGAACCGCTGCTAAAAATCCCAGTAAATAACCACCGGTTGGTCCAAAAAAATGATGGATACCACCAGACCCATTGGCTAGCATGGGCAACCCGCATGCGCCTAGAACAAGATAAGTTGCAACCGAATAGACAGCGACACGGCGATGATATAACAAACCAAGCGCCATGACACCCATGGTTTGTAACGTCATCGGTACCGGTTTTAATGGAACACTAATTTGCGACATGGCCCACAACAATAAAACGCCGAGAGAAATCTGAACAACAAGACGAATCAGAGCTGAGCGGTCTTTAACAAGTGGTAAAATTGATAACATAAACACCTCTTGTGACCTTATAGATGAGCAAATCCCCCTTAGTAAAGGGGTGTGTATGTTCTTCTAAGGTTTACTGGCGTAGTCAGCATATTGCCAACCGTTCGGTTCCAGTAGAGACAAGTTACCGTGTTCATCCTGATTCAACCAAACGCGAACTGTTTTATGTGGTTTAATGACGACGGACTGGCCGGTGGGACCTGCCCATCCTGATACGCGTGTTTTAACACGCTTAAATGTAAATTTCACGATATTATTTTGCACAAATCCGCCTTTTTCTGAATCATGTACAATCATCGTGGCTGCGTAAAAACTATCTTTTCCACCGAATACATCGACTTCATGATCGGTTACGCGGTAAACATATCCTGTTAACATATGCGTGGACTGCAAATCCAAGCTCTCTTGCGATAATGGAGCTAGCACAGCATGAGCGAAACAGGTTAAAGTCAAAGCGAAAACAAATAATAGGCGCGACACATCTCGCACATTCATAGATTTTTCTCTCTTGTTCGTTATAGGCACTTAAACTTGCCTATATTCTCATTTATTCCTGACAGGCGCACATTGGCTACTTCACCACTATTTTTAAAAAAAACAGAGATTCATCTTTGGCAAATTTGTTTAAACAATTTTTCTGCAAAGCAATTATTTTCCTGGCTAGACCCAAGCGAACAGACGAGAGCAGAGCGATTTAAAACCGATATTCTTTCTCATCGATATATCGTGGCACACGCCGCCATGCGAGATATTTTAGCAAAATATTTGGGCGGTTCTGCTGCAAGCCTTGATCTGGTTCAAGCTTTGCATCAAAAACCATTAATCCGTCCCAAAGCAAATCAGCCTGAGCTTCATTTTAGTCTAAGCCACTCCCATGAAGTCGCGATGTTAGCCGTGTCGCAAACATGGGTAGTCGGCGTCGACATCGAACATATCAGGCCCATTGCTGACGTTACCCAACTGGCAAAACGTTTTTTTGCGACGAGTGAGTACGAGCTACTGCAACAATCTTCCAAAGCGCAACAACTCGCTTTATTTTTCAAGATCTGGACAGCCAAGGAAGCATTCTTAAAAGCTAACGGCTTAGGTATTTCCAATTATCTTAAGCAATTTTCCATAACACTCAATCATGAACAAGAACCAATCGGAATTGAACAAGCCAAAATAAGCACCGAAGCATGGACCTTACATCGCCTCGTGACTATTCTAGGATACGAGAGCACACTCGCCGTTAAAAGTAGCTCTGAGCACACATTGCGTTATTTTAATTGGAACAATGCATGATTTTTTAAAAAAACCAATCAAAACCCGGACAATCAAGAAATATGATTAAATTGGTCATTGTTTTCACAGAAGGTTTTATGAAAAAAAAGGCAGCAGTCAGCAGTAGTTTTTTTTTGTTAGGTTCTAGCGCTTTACTCAGTATCTTATCTTGCACAGGTCGCGTAGCAGTAAATGGTTCCGAAAATTCTACAGGAAAAATGATGGATTATCAAAATCAAGTTTCGCAGTTTCAAGAAAAACAAACGGTTTTCTTCATTTTAAAAAATGGCGCCATGTGCACAGCAAACGATAATTTGGATCCTAAAATACTTTACGTGAAAGGACATATGGAAAACGGATACTTTATCGTCGACGTTAAAAGCGGCGTCCAAGGTGACGGTCAATTAAGTCAATCAGGACGACAGGGATGGCTCGAAATTGGTAGTGGCGAATTTTTTCCAGATGAAACAGGAAAAGCTCCCATTTCCCCTTACGTGAATGGCCACATGACCAATGAAGGTTTTATACCGTCATCCAAAGCCATCCGTTAAAGCGAGGCTACAAACCAAAACTTTCCAAATATTGCCAGCGCTCATAGAGCGTGGCAATTTCTTTTTCTAGTTGTGATAACTTTTTTGTAAGCTCTTGGGCTTTTTGAGCATCTTGGCGAAAGATTTCTCCAGCTTCTAAAACTTTCTGAATTTCGTCACGCGCTGCTTCGGTTTTTTGAATTAGCTTTTCGATACCTTCATACTCACGCTGCTCAGCAAAAGTTCGTTTTTTTTTGGTGCGCTGCCCTCCGCTATCTTTTTTAGCATGGCCACTTTTTTCGCCAGAAATTACTGACGAAGACTGAGCTTTTAGACGTTCATAGGTTGTGTAATCTCCCTGATAAACCATGACATTGCTTTCAGAAGTTTTCTTTGACTGGTTTGGCTCAAAAGCAATAATTCCTGTGCAAACACGATCTAAAAATTGACGATCATGGCTGACTATAAAAACTACTCCTTGATAATCATTGAGAATCTCTTCTAAAATTCCCAGCGTGCTTAAATCTAAGTCGTTGGTTGGCTCATCGAGCAACAAGCAATTAGAAGGGGTCTTAAAAAGCTTAGCTAACAAAAGTCTATTTTGCTCTCCTCCGGAAAGCGTTTCGACTTTGCGATTCATTTCGTTTCCAGAAAACAAAAAGCGTTCTAAGTAACTAGCGATATGTATTTTCTCTTCGCCGACAAAAACGTAATCGCCATATTCTACCAGCGATTCCTTCAAGCTTAACTCGGGGTCTAGCTGTTCGCGATTTTGATCGAACTGAGCCACACGGGTATTAAGCCCTTGCACCACAGCACCTAGCGTCGGTTCTTTCTCGCCATTAATCAGTCTCAGTAAGGTAGTTTTTCCAGAACCGTTGGCACCTACAATGCCATAACGATCTCCGGCTGTCACAATCAGATTAACGTCTTCAAATAAAACACGACCGCCCATAGTAAAAGCGACATCTTTTAATTCTAAAATGGTTTTTCCCAAACGATTCACTTTTGCTAAACGAACATCCAGATTTCTTTGACGATTCAGTTCACTGTTTTTTTGTACGTCGTCAATAAGATTTTCTGCCCTAGAAATACGTGCGTTTTGTTTGGTGGTACGTGCCGGAGTTCCCGCACGAAGCCAAGCCAGTTCCCTGACCACCATCCGCTCTTTGCGATGCAAGGTCCGCGAAGAAATATCGACTCGAATCAAGCGGTTTTCTAAATAATTAGCATAAGGCATATCGTGCCCATAAGACTGACCATCTTCAATTTCCAAAATGCGCGTGGCTATACTATCAATAAAAGTCTTATCATGGGACACGAACAAAACCGGAACGGGACTAGACGTAAGAGTATCGATTAAAAATCGTATAGAATCTCTGTCCAAGTGATTGGTTGGTTCATCTAACAAATAAACATCCGGAGAACTCAACATGACACGTGCTAAATCGACACGTCTTCGCTCTCCTCCCGAAAGACTTTTGATAAGCTGGTCTCTGGCGTTAACATGCAACCGTGATAGAACTTCTTCGACCCGATACTCGATATCAAATCCACCTAAAACTTCGATTTGATGCCCTAAGTCTGCTATACGTGTCTGCAGACGCTTTTGCTGCCCGGCCTCATAACAAGAACCCACCTGCTCACAGGCCAAGCGATGCTGCTCTATGAGGTCATATAAAGCCGACATCCCTGAGCGCACGCCCTCTAGCACCGACATATCCAATGACAGCTGTGGCTCTTGGGCCAAATAAGCTACGCGCAGCCGAGCGTTCATCTCAACCGAGCCATCGTCCGGGACCATTTGTTTAGCTAATATTTTAAGCAGCGTCGATTTGCCGGCACCGTTCTGCCCGACCAAAGCAACACGTTCGCCAGACAAAAGCGACATTGATAAGCTATCTAAAATAACCTTGGGACCATACTTAAGCGATAATTTTTGTGCAAATAACATGGGCGGACTTTGCCAGCAATTACCCAGCTCGGCAAGTGATTGCCTCTCCTTTTCATAATTGACATTTAAATCCATTTAAGACATCAAGACCAGCCATTGTTCACCTACTATCCGACACCAAATCAATTCAACCGTCGTTAACATAAACGCGTTAAGACGCCAAATCATTCAACTCTTCGGGCCAGTTGCTCAAAAAACATATGGCTTCTCTTGAAGATCGGCGGAATGCGGGATCTAAGGAAATAATCTGATTAAGTTTGGTGATATCAATCACTGTTCCTTTATCAGTGTAAATATGTCCGCCCTGGCTAAACTTGCCTCCTGCAATAGAAAGAGGTCCTTTAGTCGTTTTAACTATTTCTTGGAGTTCACCAACGGTTGTTGGTTGGAAAAATTTATAGTCAAAAACATTAACAACTGAATAATCACCATGACCCGCCGGTTTATCATGCCAGCCCAGGCAAAGCAAGAAGAGCCAGCCGATGCCGCCAAACCAGCAGCCATGCGAATAGCAAAGACTGGGCCAGGATGATGGCCATAGTTTACAATATTGACGTTCTCGAGTGTCCGCGCTGCCAATCGCGCAAGCGGCCTGCATGCCCGAGCAAGGCGAAATCATCTGCGATTACGCAGCCTAGGTCACAAAGTTATCGATAACCAGGCCACCTTTGACCCCAGAAAAATCGAAATTTAACCAATTTCCGCTCAAATTCTCTTGTATTTCAGACAAAATTTAGTGACCGATACTTGAGATAAACGGAAAAAGGTGGTTTATCTCTCCTGGTAACCTCAGCCGCCTAAAGATTTCCTGAATTAATATTCAGAAATTTTTACGCAGCGATGCTACACTACAAAAAATGTGTGCATTTTTAGCGCCATTAGGCGTGCTTTTTGATAGCCTGCGAATTTAGCCCCAGGTCGGAACGCCAAGGAACCCGTTATTATGAACACTCTTTTGACCAAAGAAAAACCTATTGTTTTTTTTGACGGCTATTGTGGCCTTTGTAATTGGTTCGTCGACTTTATACTGAAGCAAGACAGGAATCACACCTTGCTGTTTGCCCCGTTACAAGGCCCCACCGCACAAGCTCTTATCGGCGTCATGGATTTAAGCTATTTAGAATCCGTTATCTTGTACGACACGGGCCAAATATATCGGCGATCCAGCGCTGTTTTATGCGTGCTAAAATATTTAGGTGGTTTTTGGACCATCTTCGCTGTGCTAGCAATTGTTCCAACATCATGGCGCAATGCTCTTTATGATATTATAGCAAAGCGCCGTTACCGGTGGTTTGGCAAAAAAGAAATTTGTCGCCTGCCCAGTCCCAAGGAACGGCATTTATTTTTACCATAAAATTTAAAGTATATTTTCTAACTCGTGCAAGACATGCATTTTGTAATGGCTTTTCATTCGTTGCATCAGCTCAACCAATTCCTCTGAAATAAGCTCTTTGGCTTCTGAAGTAAAATCCCACTTCGACAAATCAAATAGCGCGTCGTAGTATTTCTTAGATGGCCACGATTGGATTTGAATATAGCAATTGTTTTTTTGATCAAAGAAAGTCTCGGCCGATAAGCAACCGAGGTCAGATGCATACTCTGACATTGCCCAATGATCGTGACACATTTCTTTTTCGTTGCTGCTGACAAATTTGCTAATCAATGTATACATAGCGCCCTCTTTTTTTAAATTTTACCTTCAAGCCAAGTAACACTTCGGGCTCATAGGTTCAATCTCATACTTTATATGACCTGCAAATATGCAAAATCACTCTTGCAAGTCTGTCCGCTTTCAAGCACAATCCCCGTCGTCATCTTTCGCTGGAGAATTTGATGCGCTATCTCTCCCACACGCCGGGCGATATTCACTCGATGCTGGATACCATGCAAAAGCCAAGCATAGAGTCACTGTTTGAGTCGATTCCAAAAACTGCTAGGCTAAATCGCGATCTCGATTTACCCAAAGCGCTCTCAGAAATCGAATTGAAAAAGACTTTGCAAAAAATAGCAGGCCAAGCCCCAGCTGCAAGCTTCTTAGGTGCCGGCGCAGCGTCGCATTTTGTGCCTGAAATAGTCTCGCAGCTTTTACTTAGAGGCGAGTGGCTCACCGCTTACACGCCCTATCAACCAGAAGTTTCCCAAGGAACTCTACAAGCCATCTTTGAATTTCAAACCATTGTGGCCAGTTTATTGGGTTGCGATGTTGCCAATGCCTCCATGTATGACGGCGCCACAGCTTTAGCCGAAGCCCTACTCATGAGCGCGCGTTTAAAGCCCAACGCCAAAATAATTTTAATCAGTCGCGCGGTCCACCCCGAATACCGTGAAGTTTGCCAAACTCTACTAACCGCAGCAGGTCTCCATCTCGCAGAAATTCCTCTCACCAGCAAAGGCACAACCGACATAGCTGCGCTCAAAAATCAAATAGGCAAAGCTCATGGAAATATTGCCGCCATAGCCTACCAGTCACCCAACTTTTTTGGACAACTCGAATCTCAGGCGGAGTTGATTGACTTGGCTCACAGCCATCAAGCACTAGCCGTCGTTGCCAACACCGATCCGGTTGCTTTTGGTGCCATTCAATCACCTGGAAATTTAGGAGCAGACATAGTCGTCTCCGAAGGACTTGGCCTTTGTGGTCACTTGAGTTTGGGCGCACCTGGCGTTGGCTTATTTGCCACCAAACAACAATATTTGCGGCAAATGCCTGGACGTCTTTGCGGTGCCACCATTGACAGCGATGGTAATATAGGTTTTGTTTTGACGCTCTCGACCAGAGAGCAGCATATTAGACGAGAAAAAGCGACTTCCAACATTTGCACCAATCACGGGTTGATGGCGCTGGCTTTTACCATAACCACTTCACTTTATGGTAAGCTGGGATTTAAAAAATTAGCTAAACATAACTTGCAAAAGACCATCTACTTTAGACAACAAGCCAAAAGGTTAGGTCTGCATCTTTTATTTGACGGCCCCCATTTCAACGAGACTGTTATCCAGTTTGCCCAAAAAGAAACTCTGGAAAAAACTTTAGACAATTTACAAAAACAAGATATTTTCGCCGGTGTCAAATTAGACAAATGGTATCCAGAATACCCCAACTGTCTTTTGGTAAACACCACAGAACTGCATAGCGACGACGATATCGATAAGCTCACCCACGCACTATCTCAAAAAGGGTTGTAATCATGAATCAACCACCAGCCGGTCGACGAAATTTTGATTTTAATGAGCCGCTTTTATTTGAAAAAATAAACGAGGGTTGCTTTGGCGTGGATCTCCCCGAAGGTGAAGCCTCTCACAGGATTGCTGACGACCTAGTCGCATTAGCTTTAGGCAATCACGCCCGAGGCGAAAAAGAAACGTTGTCTTTGTCTGAGCATTCCGAACCAGAAATTTGCCGCCATTTTACTAGGCTGAGCCGTTGGAATTTTTCCATCGACACTAATTCTTATCCGCTCGGTTCTTGCACTATGAAATACAATCCGCGTATCAACGAATGGGCGGGCAGACTTCCTGGCTTTTCTCAATTGCATCCCTATTTACCCGAAGAAAGATTGCAGGGTGCCTTAAGCATCATGTGGGATTTGCAAAATTCCTTAAGCGAAATCGGCGGCTTTTCCCAAACCACATTGCAACCATCTGCTGGCGCGCAAGGCGAATTTGTCGGCGTCATGATGATTAAAGCTGCATTAAAGGCACGCGGTGAAAACCGCACTAAAATGCTGGTACCACAAAGTGCTCATGGCACCAACCCCGCCACGGCGGCTTTTTTTGGTTTTGAAGTTGTCTCTTTGCGCTCGACACCAGATGGCTGCATTGATCTCGAAGACATCAAAGCAAAAATGAACGAAGATACCGCCGGCATCATGATTACCAACCCCAATACCTTAGGTATTTTCGAAAAAGACATCGTCACCATCAGTCACATGATTCACGATCAAGGCGGCTTTGTTTATGGCGACGGTGCCAATCTCAATGCTTTAATGGGCATGGCCAGACCGGGCGATTTCGGTATCGACGTCATGCACTTTAATTTACACAAAACATTTACCACACCTCACGGCGGTGGTGGACCAGGATGCGGCGCGGTCGGAGCAGCTCAATCACTCACACCTTTTTTACCGGTTCCTCTGGTTGCTCAAAAAGCAGATGGCGCATTCTACTTTGACAACGACCGTCCGTTATCGATTGGAAAAGTACGCAGCTTCTATGGAAATTTCGGCATGATGGTACGTGCCTGGACCTATATACGAGAAATGGGCCCTGCCGGACTTAAAAAAGCCAGCGAACTGGCCGTGCTCAACGCCAATTATATTCGTGCCCGCTTAAAAGACCACTACCATCTTGCTTATCAAACAGATTGTCTACACGAAGTTGTGTTCACTGACAAATGGCAACAAGAAAAAAACCATGTGTCGACGTTAGATATCGCCAAACGTTTGATTGACCACGGCATGCACCCACCCACAATTTATTTCCCCCTGGTTGTATCGGGCGCTCTCATGATTGAACCGACCGAAACAGAATCCAAAGTCCAGGTTGATGCTACTTGTGATGCCTTTATAGAGGTTGCGGCCGAAGCCAAAAGCAATCCAGAAAACTTAAAATCTGCCCCACAAAATACCGCACTGCGCAGACTCGACGAGGCCTTTGCCGCGCGCAATCCGGTTCTCAAGTGGACCCCCGAAATGCCTACTTCAGGCGAGGCTTTTAAGAAGTACGCACAGCTGCTGAATGGGCGTGAATAAAAACATCTCCTACGTAGTTGATACTCCAGGTGTTAAAAAAGATTATTCAACAGGAGATAATATGAAAAAATTAATTTTGATTGCGGCTTTAGCTTGTGCATTTACGAGCGTTGCCTTTGCTAATCCAGTCGATTCAGTCAGTGCATCGGTAGTTGCAGGCGCAGGCAACACTCTCACTGGAGAAGAAGTCCACGGATTTTGTGCTCCAGTGAATTTTGGAGACATATATTTAGGAACAGCGCTAGGAATACCAAGTGGCATTTTTTTGCTAGGTTCCCTTGTAAGTTTTATAGCGGGAGCACGTTCCGCCGGTGACGTACTTGCGTTTCCTGCATGGCTTGCTGGCATCACCTCAACCGCCGTTCAAATCGCAACATCAATTGCTTACAAGGTCGAATGCGGCAGAGATACTGCTATTAACTAACCTGACGTAAGTCGACGTATATCCACCGCAAAACCAGATGCTCAATTTATGGCAAGATTAATATGCGCGGATTTTTTAAAAAGATCTAAACGCTCCGTAGGAGCAGCTCGTGTGTAGCGAAGGGCAAGCGCTTTGCGCGTCGCCCTGGTTATTCATCCCCCTCATCCAAATCGCCCTGAAGGGGCGGCAATTAATCCCATCTGGAAACCTGGACTGCAAGAGGATAAACGGCCCTTAACCGTAACGCTGATTCAAATCATCAAACGTGCCTCGAAGAACGGGCAAATAAGTTTTAATATGCGCATAAATATCGTCTGCTAATTTTTCATTGTAAGTATGCGACGTCAGGTTTCTATCTAGCAGCATTTGTAACCAGATTTTTTCATCGTTTATTAAATGGCCAGCAAAAGCTTCTTGTATCACTTCACGCGGATAATTCACTTCTTGCCCTAAGTCTTCTATGATTTTTTTCAGAAGCTTCCAAAATAGTTCAATCACAAATTCAAAGCGATGAATCGTAGAATCGATATATGCACGATCCAAGTCTAACGGCAGAGCCGCCATCTGCTCCAATTTAACCAATGCACGCGCCAATTTTTCAAAAGCAAGTTTTAGCTTTTCGTCAGACATCTTTTTTCCTCGCACGTTCAAATAACGCTTTATGATCTTTCAGAATATTTTCTTTTAATGATCCCTTGCTTAAGGTGTCAAATCTAACACAGTCAATTTTTAAAAGCGTATCTGTATTTTCTTCAATAATGGATAATATTTGCAACCAATCACTCGATGTTGCATTCGGGCACACAATCGCTAAGTCAATATCTGATCGCTCCCGATGATCTCCTCGTGCACGCGATCCATAAAGCCATACGGCATCCACAAAGGGCAATTGGTTAAGCTTTTTTAGAAATTGAAAATTAGCAATCTGCATGCTGGCTGATTAACATAAATTCAGCGCAAAAACAAACTGATGTCTGACAGTTTTTCGTTGGCAAAGAAGGCCGCGGCTATGCGCGATATCCGCTTCGCGGAAATATCTATTTCAATGCATGTATTTGGTGTTTTCGACGCCACCGGAGTTGTAGCGCAGGCTGGCATCCAGTTCCAGCGTCGACAATCTGGATACCAGCCTTCGCTGGTATGACAAGGCGGCGTGAACGCTTAAGATTAACTCACCAACCGTAATCACTAAAAAAACCTCTTTCGTAACTCACGTGAAAACCAAAGGCAAAATGAAAGGTATGCCTATCTCCAAATACCGCGAGGGGAGGATGGGGAAAAGGGCCAGCTTTTTTAAAAGTGCGAACTGCCTCTTCGTCAAGATAGTCCACTCCGCTTTTAGTTTTGATATTAACCTCGGTGACGACACCCTCTCTGTCCAACGTCACATCGACAATAGTGTAGCGATCGCGTTGGCCAAACAGTGTTCCCTGCGGATCATATTTTTTTATTTGACGATCGGGTGACCACACCTGGCTAACACTTTCTTTAATACGATTAAAATAAGTGGCATGCTTCCATTGGAAGGTATTCAAGCGCGTGCTGGTATCTTCTTCAATATCTTCCAAGTGGTCATTAAAAGCAGAACCATGGTAGCGTTCTAAGTCTTGCACCGAAGGCATCAAATTAAGCAAATCATGACCACCTGTCGAGGTATCGCTCGCTATTGTTCGCTTTTTTAAAACACCATTTTTGCCACGATTGAGGTTTACTTTTTTTCTGGCTCCGGCTCTTTGTTCAGGAAGCAAAACCTGGGGACCAATTTTTTTGATATCTTGCGATGATTTCGTCTCATGCTCAGTAAGATGAGAACTCACAGAAGAACTTTTGGTCTGCTCTTTTACTTTTTGGTCATACTCGGAGATATAATCCGCGTTTTCGGGCCGATCAATTGTCACAGGTTTAATTGTTGCGACTAATTGTTTTTCCGGAATCACTTCCGGCCGCAGCTTTTTGGGGGCATAAACCAAACGCACCCGAATTGGTTTTTGCTTAAATGACGAGGCCTGCATATTTACTTTAGGCTCAGAATAGACCCAACTTACCAGAAATATCACATGCAAAACCAGGGCAAAACCAACCGCAAGGCAGATATCAAAAAGTTGATATCGCTTAGACTCTTTCTTATTTTGCTGCTCTTTTTGAGTTAGCATTTCATCTAGTCTAGCAGTGCGCAATTTAAATTGCTCATCTGTGCACAAGCTCATTTCCGAATGCGAAAAAAAGCGCTAGCCTGCCTCAATTATTGTGAGGAAAATATGACACAAGGCTTTCAACTTGATAAAAGATTACCACAAACCCTTATAGATCTTCATATTCATGTAGGCGGAGCAGTGGCGCCACATATTTTGTTCGCTATTGCCAAAGATCAAGGCATTCAATTGCCGGTCAGAACTTATTGGGACTTTGTAGATCTCATTACCGTAGATCCAAAAAAAGTAAAAAACCTCGACGACTATCTTAAAATCATGCATCAATGGACGGAGAAAATTCAAAGCTCGCCCTATGCCATTGAACGGTCTATCTATGAAATTATTTGTAAAGAATATCGCTCCAGTCGCGTCGAGCAAATTGAACTTAGATTCAACCCCATGAAACGTAACCTACAGGGGGAGCGCGACCTTGATCATATTATCCATGCGGCTTTACGTGGTATGGATCAGGCCTTGCTGCAGTACCGATCAAAAGCTTGCCTGCTTTTTTGCTTGGCCAGGGAATTTGATTACGAAAAAAATGAAATCATTGTGGATAAAGCCATCAAATACGCCCATCGCGGCGTTCTAGGTATAGACTTAGCCGGACCAGAAAGTATGAATCTGGAATTAAGACTCAAAGATGCCAGTCGCTATGAAAAATTATTTGCCAAAGCGCGTGAAGCCGGTCTTAAAACTACTGTGCACACCGGAGAAACCAGCCACACTTCTGGCGAAGGCGTGATTGCCGCAATTCGATACTTAAAGCCAGATCGTATTGGGCATGGAATCCGAGCAGCGTATCACGATGAAGCTTTGCGAATGCTTGCCGATAGCGGAATTGTTCTTGAGATATGTCCTTCTTCTAATTTGCAAACCCATGCCGTTAAAGATTTGAAAGAAATGGGGTTTATTTTAGGAAAATTTAAAGAGTGGAAGATACCCTTTACTTTAAACACCGATGGGCCTTATCTTTTAAATACGGATCTTGCCAAAGAAGCCACGATGTTGTTAGATGCCGAAGTTCTCACTGAGGCTGACGTCAAAAACTGTTTTGAGGTTGCTAAAAAAGCCTCTTTTATTCAATAAGGAAATCCCTCGTGAGCTCAGAATCGATAGTTCTTATGTCTCCTGCAGAAATTGCCAAAATGCGTAAAGCAGGAAAACTTGCGGCCCAGCTACTGCATCACATTGGCGCCATGGTAAAACCAGGAATCTCGACGCAAGAGCTCAATGATGAAGCAGAAAAATGGACCAAAGCCCATGGCGCTATAAGTGCACCGCTTGGCTATGCACCAGGAGGACCACCGCCTTTTCCAAGATCAATCTGCACCAGCGTCAATGAAGTGGTTTGTCACGGTATCCCCAATGCCAAACACATTTTGAAAAATGGCGACATCATCAATATCGACGTAACTCCCATTTTAGATGGCTACTATGGCGATACTTCCAGAACTTATTTCGTCGGAACCCCGAGTCCAGAAGCCAAACAGCTGGTTGAAGTTACCGAAGAATGCTTGCGTCGCGGCATTTTGGAAGTAGCTCCGGGAAAACGCATTGGCGACATCGGAGCTGCTATTCAAGAATACGCAGAAAGTTTTGGCTATGGCGTGGTACGTGAATTCGTCGGTCACGGCATCGGCAAAGTGTTTCATACTGCTCCACAAATTCCTCATTTTGGAAAACGTGGCAAAGGCCGGCGCTTTGAAGTCGGCATGATTTTCACCATTGAACCGATGATCAATATTGGACATTGGAAAACCAAAATGCTGAACGATGGTTGGACTGCAGTTACTATCGACGGAAAACTATCGGCCCAATTTGAACACACACTGGCTGTGACCGAAACTGGCGTCGAGATTTTAACGCGTTTGCAAGATTAAGTTTGCAGAAGCTGAATATATTTCTCATACAACGTGTTTGAATATCCAAGGAGTTACCAAATGCGTTTTATTAAACTGATTATGTTTTTTGCTTTTAGCTTTTCGGCATTATCAATATTTGCTGGCGAGGCAACGGTGGCTGGCGAAGGGAGAATTTCGGCTAAGCCCGATTATGTTTCACTAACCTTAAGAGTAGCTTCAGAATGTTATAGGGCACCGCGAGATGCCAGCGCGGCAAATGATGCTAAAGTTGCTGAAGTGGTGCACTATATGCAAACGCTAGTGGACTTAAGTGAATATTCTCGAGATGACGTTTTGGCAAATGGAGGATACACGCAGCCTTATGAACGAACAGTGTATCCCAGAGGCGCAGAATCAGTTACCGTTTGCAGCGGTACTTTTCAAAAAATCTCGACTATTGTTTTAAAATCAACCGACGTAGCCGGCTTTGGCGAAGTGCTTGCCCAGATTCAAGAATATGCTTTTGCTGACTTTCAGCGTATATCATCAGACGATGAAATCCCAGTCACTTATATGGCAATTAATCAACCGTCGCCTGAACTTTTCCATGAAACACGAAGCGGAAAAGAAAAAGACGCACTCAAAGCAGCTAAGCTAGATGCTTTAGAAAAATTTCAGACTTTAATTGCAGGACCATGCGCCGTTTCTCATTATCAAATTGTTGATATCAGCGAGCCAGAAGGGGCAATGAATAGCAAGTCTTATGCGTCAGAGCCTTCCTCATTTGCGCCTGGCAGAGGCGTGAATGCACCTGTACTATTTGATGATCATTGGATTAATCGTGCCGTGAATATAAAATTTTATTTTGAAGGTGGCCGCTGTGATTCCATACCAGCAATCGACCTATATTATTCTAAATAACGTAAGCATTCTCATCGCCTTGTCATGAAAACACCGGCTGGCATGACATCGCGACCACTATTGGTATTTGCCAAAGTGATTAAAAAAATTTAAGGCATGCAAGTACTTTTCTTTTTCTCGAGAGAAAACATGTTTATTTTGTATTCAACCCTAGTGCTGGCCTTGCTCGCGTTTACCATTTTCTTTACCTTTATATCTTTGCAACAAGTGGTAGCAATGTGCAGAGCCGGCACGCCAGAAGCACTCACCCACCGCTGGCAAGACCGCGCGCACTCTGTCCTCGTCATGGTATTTGGGCACAAAAAAGTCCTCGAAGATCGCTCTTATGGCTTCATGCATTTTTGGTATTTGTACGGCTTTTTGATTTTAGGCATTGGCCATTTGGAATTAGTATTATTTGGCCTTACGCGTTTCACCCAAGACTATGGCTATCAACCTTTTTTGTATCGTCACGTGCCGTTTTTTTCATCTACTTTCATTCATTTCTACGAGTTTAGCCAAGACTTCTTTGCGCTGGGCGTTGTTTTAGTGGTCGCCTTTGCTTTGTACCGACGCATTAACGGCAAAGTAGCGCGTCTTTTACCGCGTTCTAAAGACGCCGAAACCATTTTATGGTTGATTGGTGCTTTGTATGTCACCTTCTTTATCTTCGTGGGCAGCGAAACATTTTTGCGCATGGAACATGGTGGCCTAGAGTACGGATGGCATTGGTATTTACCGGTCAGCTCATTAATTGCCCTAGCTGTCGCGGGCATTTCTGCCACAGCGGTATTGGTTATTAACGAAGTTGGTTTCTGGCTGCATCTGGGCGTCTTTTTAGGTTTTGCTTGCTATATTCCGCGCAGCAAACACATGCACTTACTCGCCGCTGGCCCCAATATTTACTTTCGCCATTTTGGAGCTGTCGCTAAACCCCGCACCATTGATTTTGAAAAAGCAGAAAGATTCGGAGTCGATCGCGTCCAAGAACTGTCCTGGAAATCAATACTCGACACCTTTGCCTGCACAGAGTGTGGTCGCTGCGACGCTGTCTGCCCTGCTCATTTAACCAAAAAACCGCTGCAGCCGAAAAAGATACTGCGCGACATTAAAATTAACCTGCGTTATAAAAACTGGAATCACATCAAAAAATTCCGAACGGCCTGGGGCGATCCACTTGACGGTCAGCTGGAAAAGGAACTTGCCGAAGAGCCCGCGCTTTCTTTAATTAATCTACAAAAAATGGATCCCAATTCCGATTTAGTAGAGGCGGATGGTGGTTACAAATTTGAAGGGCAAATTCATGTCGACGAGCTTTGGGCATGCACCACCTGTGCTGCGTGCGTCGAAGTTTGTCCGGTTTTGATTGACTCTGTTCCTACCAGCATAATCGAAATGCGCCGTAATCTAGTCATGATGAAAGCAGACAATTATCCTAAAGAATTAAACACGGCATTTAAGGGCATGGAAGTTCAAGGAAATCCTTGGGGCGTCGGACAAGATAAACGCCTAGACTGGGCCAAGCAACTCGATGTTCCACTCATGGCAGATCAAGGTGAGCACGAAGTCGAATATTTGTTTTGGGTAGGCTGCGCAGGCGCTACCGATGACCGATCCAAGAAAATTCAACAAGCCCTGGTGCGTATTTTGAAAAAAGCCAAAGTGGACTTTGCTATTTTGGGTTGTGAAGAAAAATGCACCGGCGATCCAGCCAGACGCATGGGCAACGAATATCTTTATGAGCAATTGGCACGCGAAAATGTTGATATGCTTAATCGCAAAAAGTTTAAAAAGATTTTTGCCACTTGCCCGCACTGTTTCAATCAACTCAAGCACGAATACAAAGATTTTGGTGGCCACTATTCTGTGCAACATCACACTGAATTGATTGCCGAACTTCTAAAAGACAAGCGCTTAACCTTGGATGAAAAAAAACACATCGAAGAAAAAATTACTTTTCACGATCCTTGCTACTTGGGACGCTACAATAAACAATACGAAGCACCTAGGGAAACACTAAAAACGCTACCCGGAGTCACAACTACGGAAATGACTTTTAGCAAAGAGAAAAGTTTTTGCTGCGGCGCCGGCGGCGGTCGCATGTTTATGGAAGAGCATCTCGGTAACCGAATCAATCTCGAGCGCACCGACCAAGCCATAAAAACCGGCGCAACCACCATTGCCACCGGATGCCCCTTCTGTATGACCATGCTCAGCGATGGTGTGAAAGATCGTCATGCCGATGAACAAATCAAAGTAAAAGAC
This sequence comes from Myxococcales bacterium, assembly GCA_947445025.1. Taxonomy (GTDB): domain Bacteria; phylum Myxococcota; class UBA727; order UBA727; family JABDBI01; genus JAHFEG01. The sequence goes on along the minus strand of CANFCB010000017.1, from coordinate 7,446 downwards.
ATTGCCGAACTGGTCGCGGAGAGGATTTAGATAAAAGCATGACCGTTATTGCCCTTACCCCTGGATGCCCCGCTGGAATTGGCCCCGAGCTTTTTCCGTTGGCTCTCCAAAAAGCCAACATTGCTCCGGGCACTAAATTTGTTTGGTGCGGCAGCATGGCTCTTTTTGAAAAACACGCAAAGCATTGGAAAATCAAGATTTCACGACGGGGCAACAATTTCAGCATCGCAGGAAAAAATTCTACGATTCACATGACTGCGACTTTGCATGACGATGAAGATACAGCCTTAAGCGTTGCGCCTGGACATCCCGATCAGCAAGCACTGCTCTCACAGAAAAATGCTTTATTAAAAGCCATTGCTTTAGCAAAAGATAATCAAGTTCAAGCGATCGTGACTGGCCCCGTACGAAAAGCGGCCTTGCTAAATATCGAACTGCCTAGCCATGAACAAAATCCCCCTACCCCCCTTATTAAAGGTGGACCTTCCTCCTTTCCAGGACAGACCGAGCTTTTGCATCACTATTTGCCGCTCGATAAAAATCCACCACTCATGTGTTTCAGTGGCTATGATTTTATTTTGGGACTGGCCACCGTTCATGTTCCACTCAAGCAGGTTTCCAACTTATTAACGACCGAGCATCTGCAAAATTGCCTGACCAGATTAAATCAAGCAGCATCGGTTTTTTTTAACCTCGACCCAGTCGAAATTCGTTTAGCAATTTTAGGGCTAAACCCCCATGCCGGCGAAGATGGACTTATTGGCGATGAAGAACAAATGGTGCTTAAGCCTACCATCGCTTCTTTCAAAAAATTGGGATTTAGCCTTGACGGACCATTGCCTGCTGATGGCTTTTTTGGAAATATTTCGCGTATAGAAAAAAATAAATTGCCACATGCGGTTTTAGCCATGTACCACGACCAAGGCCTCATTCCTTACAAAATACTGGGACAAGGCAAGGTCACCAACATTACTTTTGGCTTAAGCACAATGCGTACTAGCCCTGCGCACGGAACTGCCGACGACATTGCCGGACTATACATTGCTAGCCCTGATTCGCTGATAGCAGCACTTGAATTGGCAGAGAAACTTGCGCCGACACGATAGGCTCCCATGGCGACACCAAAGAAGCCCGCTTTTTTCAGGAAAGCTTTTCGTGTTTCTATTTTAGACAGAATTATTTACTATCGACGCATCCAGTACCAACGCTTTTCGACACAGGCGGGGTATAAGTACAACCAGCAACAGCCCCACAGTTATCCATATCTCTACCTGCTATTCCTGTCAAAGCTGGGCATGCGGTTGGAGCGGATGTCGGCGTTCCCGTGCATGACGCAGCCGCGGCATCATAAGTACAACCAGCAACAGCCCTACAGTTACCCATATCTCCACTTACTATTCCTGTCAAAGCTGGGCATGCGGTTGGAGCGGATGTCGGCGTTCCCGTGCATGATGCAGCTGTCACTACTACATCTGTCACGTCCCATCTGCACTGTTGACTCTTATCTGCTTTTTGCGCCCCTACACAAGCAGCTTGGTTATTCAGTTCAGGACACTTTACCATGCCACCGCAATTGCTACCCAGCAAAGGCAAACCCAGCACAATCAACAAAAAAGACGCTTTAAATAGCTTCATATAATTTCTCCACTTGGTGTGTTAAATTTTTTCCACCAAGCAACAGACTTTATAAAAAAACCATTAAGCAACATCAGGCAGAAAGAGGATGAAACACTAAAAGCACCTGTCCTGATTTAACCGGGGTGCCGTCTGCCACACAAAGTTCGGCTACTTTTCGAGCATCAAATCCCTCGTGACGAATCGGGTAAAAACATTTCATCACTTCCATGAGCCCCAAAGTACTTCCGGGTTCAAGCAAGCATCCCACCTTAACAAACGGTTCTTCTTGCGGGGAAGCGCGCCAGTAAAACATGCCTTCCATGGGCGCCACGAAGATATCTTGAGTAGATTTTTGTTTTTGCGCAGATTGCTGGATTACAGGCTGCGCCGGCATGACAAGTACCGCATTTTTAAGCATACTGCTTTGGGTTAAAATCTGTAAATCATGCAGCGACCAAATGCGCGGATTTTTGATGCGCCTGACACCGTGATTTTGATAACAAGCTTCCACAAAACACGACAAATAATTGCGCAGCTCGCACAGCTTCACAATTTCGTCGGTATCCATTTGCCTGGCCGAACGATAAGGATCCATGTCGGCTTCAATGCGATCTTGAACCGCTTTCATGCCAGCCTCGATAAATGCTTTCTCTTTAGGATCTTTGGTGACAATCGCAAAATTATCGTCGAGCTTACTGTTAAAAGCGCCGACGGCCAAAGTTCGACCATCCATAACTGCTAACCGTGAGATTGGCGTCGACAACTGCAGCAACGGGTCATATGGCATCCCCGCCATAGCGTAGTAACCTGCGCCTGAAGCTTTGCGCAACAAAACCGTTATCATGGGTGCCTCGCGAACAGAATTTGCATAAATCAAACTCGAGCCAAACCCGAGTAGTCCTTGTTTTTCTGCTTCTACTCCCACATCAAAACCTGCTACATCTTGCAACCAAATCAACACAATTCCGTCGTCATTACAAGCTCTACTAAATGCCGCTAGTTTGGCCACGCCTTCACGATACAAAATACCACCCGGACGTTTTTTGTCAGCATGTTCTGGGTGGGGCAACAAATCTTGCACATTGGCGGCAATGCCCACATACAAACCTGAAATTTTAGCGACGCCGACCACAACTTCAAGGCCTACCTCAGGGCAAAACTCCCAAAACAAACTATCGTCAACCAAACGCGCAATCACTTGGCGAATATCATACGCCACGCCAGGCTTGGTCGAGATAAGCCCACTTAATTCTGCAGGTGCGTAAAAAGGCAGCGATGCTTGTGCACCATGACGATAATAATCCGCGGCACTGCTCGACATGTGAGCGACTTCACCGCGAATGCGCTCTAAACAAGTTTGGTCGTCGGGAACACGAAAGTCTGCACAGTTAGACAAATGCACATGAACACTGGCCCCGCCAATATCGAGTGAGCTTAAATTTTGACTTTTAGCGCCTTGAATTAATGCGGCACCGGCAATCACCATGTACGCACTTTCCGTCATGTATACTTTGTCGGAAATAAGCGGCATATAACCGCCACCGGCGATACAATCTCCGAACACGCCAGCAATTTGCGCAACACCGGCGTTACTTAGTTCACTGTTCATTTTAAAAATATGACCGGCACCATATTTTCCGGGAAAAGTACGCCCCTGCTCCGGCAAAAATAGCCCCGAACAATCAACCAAATAAAGCACGGGCAAGCGTAACTTTAAGGCCATCTCTTGCGCACGAATAATTTTCTCGGGCGTCCTCGGCCACCAAGATCCCGAAGCCACGGTGTTATCGTTGGCAATCACCATCACCCAACGTTGATGCACTTTAAGCAAAGCCGTAATCACGCCTGCCGCAGGCGAAGTACGAGCTGACTCACCATCGCCAAAAGTTTCCCCGTCGTTCACAAAAGTGTTGATAGGGAAAATAGCATCCACATGATCTGCCAAAGCCTGCAGACGTTCCCACACCGTCATTTTCTTTTTATCACGAGTGCGTTGCTGATAACTTTCGCCCCAACCAAGTTTAACCTGGGCGCGCTTTTGATCCAGCTTATCCTCGAGTTTTTGCATGTCGTCCAGATTGCTCTGAAAAATATCTGGAGCAGAGTCCAGTGGCGAGCCAATCGGTTTTAAAATTACTTTTGCCATTTAATTTCCTGTAAAAAACCACAGTCATAACCACCCGCGACAAACACAGGATGCGCCACAATCATCCGTTGCAAATCGAGAGTTGTCGGCACACCCTCGATACACGTTGCCAGCAGCGCTTTCTGCATCTGCTTAATTGCGGCATCTCGATCATGGCCGTGCACAATTAATTTACCAATCATCGAATCATAATATGGCGGAATATTATAATCTTTGCTCACGTGGGTATCAAAACGCACCGGACCTTGCGGGGAATTCTCCGGGACGTCAAATCGCGTTACACAACCTGGCGAAGGTTTAAAATTGTAATCGGGATCTTCGGCATTGATACGACACTCAATGGCATGGCCACTCAATTTAATTTGATCCTGCGACAAACTCAAACGCTCGCCCGCCGCTATCTTAATTTGCCACGCCACCAAATCAATTCCCGTCACCAACTCTGTCACCGGATGCTCAACCTGAATACGCGTGTTCATTTCCATGAAATAAAGTTCACCACTTTTACTTAGCAAAAACTCCATGGTGCCCGCGCCCAAGTAGCCTATCTCGCTGAGCGCTTCACATATTTTCTGTCCCATTTTCGCGCGCTTTTCTTCGCTAAATCCAAATGCCGGAGCTTCTTCCAAAAGTTTCTGGTGATTTCTTTGAATCGAGCACTCACGCTCTCCCAAATGAATCACCTTGCCAAAAGCATCGGCTAAAATTTGAAACTCAATATGGCGAGCATTGACGAAGTACTTTTCCATATAGAGATCTGGATTGGAAAATGCTTTTTGCGCCTCAGCACTTGCTTGCAAAAAATTATCTTTCATTTCTGTTTTTGCAGCGACCAGGCGCATGCCTTTACCGCCGCCACCAGCTGTTGCTTTCAACAAAACCGGATAACCAATGACTTCTGCCAAAGAAACCGCTTCCTCTAAGGATTGCAACACTTGGCTAGAGCCAGGCATGACCGGCAGGCCAACTTTTCGCATGGTTTCACGAGCAGTTGACTTGTCACCCATGAGACGAATATGCGCAGGTCTAGGACCTATAAAAGTTAGTTTTTGTTGTTCACACCTGGTAGCGAAAATCGCATTTTCTGCCAAAAATCCATAGCCAGGATGAATGGCCTCGCACTCTTCAGTTTGCGCAACATGCAAAATGGCATCTTGATTTAAGTAACTGAGCGAGGAAGGCCCAGGTCCAATGCAAACAGCCTGATCTGCCTCTTTTAAGTAGGCAGCTTTTTCATCTGCCTCGCTAAAAACCGCAACTGCAGCAATCTTTAATTCATGACAAGCACGAATCACGCGCCGGGCAATTTCTCCTCGATTAGCCACCAATATTTTTTTAAACATCTAAAAATTCTTCCACATCATTGACTCCATGGGCACCTTGGTTTTTCCTGTGTACTTCGCTGATGTTTTTTGATGATACGGCGTGAAAACCTTGCCATCAATTTTAAAATAAATCAGCTGACCAACCGGCATTCCTGCATAAACACGCACAGGCTGTTTGACCGAAATCTCCAGCGTCCAATAATTACAAAAGCCGATATCGCCCTTGCCCGCCGTAGCATGAATATCGATGCCCAGTCTGCCAATACTTGATTTGCCTTCTAAAAAAGGAACGTGGCAATGCGTCTCGGTATATTCTTCAGTAACCCCCAAATAAAACCTAGAAGGATCCAACACATAGCCTTCAGGAGGAATCACAAATGTCTGAATACGATTGTGCTTTTTGGCATCCAACACTTCGTCTTCATAGCAGGCCAGAGTTTCTCCCAAATGCACGTCATAACTGTTGCTGCCCAAACATTGCAAACGAAAAGGCGTCACGATGATCTCGCTCTTTTTCATGTGGGCTAATATTTGCTCATCTGTCAAAATCACAATCACACTCCCCAATAAAAATCACCAAATTAATCGAGTCCTGCATAAAAGGCATAACACCATAAAAAGAGTCCCACGATTATGCAACGCAGTATCGCTTTATTCTCACTTGGGTTAGTCGTCGTTATCATCGCGTTTTATCAAACACCAATTTGGTTAAAGGCGCATGAACATGATTCTAAAGACAACACGCTACTACTTAGATCTCCTGCTCTTATCCACCTGGCAAAGGCTTTAGACAATCACGATATTGCAACTGCCAGTGATTTATTTGCACACGCAGAGGAACTGCATTTTCTAAAAGCTCCCAATCCCAGCTTTCTTTTAAAACAAATGCAGCATGAAAACGAAACCAGATTAAATGATGCCACTTTCCTGCAGGGCGAAAAACTGAGTATTATGTCTTATAATGTCGGTTTGCTGGACGCGCAATTGCTGGGCTACATTGACTACGCCCGCACGCCTTACTTAAAGGAGAGAAGGCATCAGTTGCCTAAATTAATTTTTGCGCAAAAGCGCGATTTAATTTTTTTACAAGAAGTGTGGGAAGAACAAGATGTCCGTTATTTTGAAAAAATCGCCAAGCAACAAGGATACGTTTTTTTTATTGGTCCCCGAGAAGACTACAACGACGGCCTTATCACTTTTGTTAAGAAAAATCTTGTAGGTAGAGATGCTACCTTTCATGCTGAGCCATTTGTGGCGCAAAATCCTCTGGAATTTTTTCCAGGTCCACAAATTTTAAGAGGCTTTCATCATATAACCATTAACCATCCAAAGTTGGGTATTCTTCACTTATACAATGCCCATCTTTTATCTTGGCCACAAAAATGGGATGTCCGCATGCAGCAAGCACGCGAAATTGCACTCCATGCGGCACAAGACTCAAAAACAAGCGACCTCGTGTTTATTGCTGGCGATATGAATTCTGGGCCTTACTACAAAAATGATACCTGGACCATGCCCGACCATACCATTGTTCATGACTGGTGGAAAAATGCCATTGCCTACGCACTTTTTCTCCATTACGGCGACTTAAACGATCTCTCGGTCATGGGAAGACCGGCAAATCAAGCTAGCAGCGATGTAGATTTAGCAAATAATTTTATTAATCACAGTTACAATTGGTGCAAAAACACCCCACACATTGTTTTCACCGCTACCGATTGCAATAAACTCTATGAAAAACAATACAAGGGCACCGAATACCCGGCCCGGCTTGATCATGTTTTTGCCAGAGATCTACAGCGACGCATTGTTGTACAAAAAAGTGGTTTAGCTTTTACTAACAAGTTGCTTTTTACTCCCAAAGTTTTGATTGAGCCCAGTGATCATTACGCCATTTTTGTCGATCTCTTCGTTAAAAAAGCGCATGGGATTTAGTCCCCCTTAGAAAAAGGGGTAGGGGGATTTTTCCCGTTTTCGACGATACAGATCTAAAAATTATTTCTACCACACCCCCTAATTCTTGGAGGGCTTGTAGATTGTTAAATCTGATAACAGCGCTACCCGGGGTTCAAGCCTGACGTCTATTTCACCCCGGGCTACCGAAATGACACCATGGGCGTCGAAAACTCCAAATAGAGCATCGCTGCGTAAAGATTTCTGGTCGTCATTGCGAGGAGCGTAGCTACGTGGCAATCCAGTTTTTTTTGCTATGGATTGCTTCGCCTTCGAGAGCTAGTGACGAATCCAGATTGAACGCCATTAGGCGTGCTTTTTGCTAGCCTGGGGTGAAATAGACGTCAGGCTATGAACCCCGGGTAGCGCCATAAGCAATTAAATCCCTTTCCTGCGCGTTAGCGT
>CANFCB010000016.1 GCA_947445025.1 Myxococcales bacterium | reverse complement strand
ATGTGACCTCACCAAGCCTTGCGCTTTGGTGATTGGCAGCGAAGAGAATGGCCTTAAAAAATTAGTACGCGAACAGTGCGATGAACTGATCCACATTCCCATGACCGCACCAGACTTAAGCCTTAATGCAGCCGATGCCGTCACTGTGTTGATGTATGAAGCAAACCGGCAACGTAGCCATCAGCGTTAAAATCCAGTATCGTTGCAGTTTATGGGATTTAGTCCCCCTTTTTCTAAGGGGGACTAAATCTCCGACCACAACCCCAAACGAAACTACAAAAGCCAAAAACGGGTCTTGCAAAATGATGGCAAGCCATGCATCATGCCCGCCTTATCTTGAGGAGAATTTTTATGGTATCCCCTACCAAACAAACGTGGAATATTCGCGACAACAAAAAAACCAAGCAAGGCCGAAAGCGTAAAAATGCTTTAGAAAATCACGGTACAACCAAGCCTCGCGAAGAATTATTCAAAGTCGTTAAAGCTAAATAATTTTTTTAAAAAAAAGCTCGTAGTCGTGTACGCTTGCGTTTTTGTTAATTGGATCGATAAGCAGCAATAAAGAAACCATCGCAGCCATGGGTAGAGGGCAGTAGTTGAATAAAATTAGCTTCCGGGCTCATTTCTATTTTAACGTCACTGCCCCAGATTTCCGCCAAGGGCTGTGGCTTTAAAATCTTCAGTTCATCTTTTATCCAGGAAAGCATTTGCCGATTTTCCTCGGGCAAAACCGAACATGTAACATAGATTAATTTTCCCGAAGCTTTTAACAAGGCTGCAGCACTTCTTAGCAGCCCCTGCTGGATCTCTACACAGCTTTTGATATTTTTTTCGTCTAGTCGCGATAACAAATCAGGCGCGCGCCTAAGCGTACCGGTCCCTGAACAAGGTGCATCGATTATAATCCAATCAAAGGTCCCATCAGCAAAAGGTGGCTTCATGCCATCTGCTACCACATGCCAGGCTGACTCTAATCCTTCTCGCTCCAGCGACGCTCTAGTGCGTTTTTCCGAACTATCCATGGCGACAATATGTGCATCGCTTTGCAAAAGATAGCGCGTTTTTCCGCCGCCACCCGCACACATATCGAGGACCAGCATGCCTGCTTTTGCCGCCACACTGCGCGCCGCGATTTGACTTGCTTCGTCCATCAACCACAACGATTTTTGCAATTCTTCAGGGATCTTTTCCCAAGAAAAATCCGCACTCACCACCACCAAAGCGCCTTCGATTAACGCTGATTTTCGCGTTTCAATTCCCTGTTCTTGTAAACTTTCTTGCACTTGATCTATATGACAGTGACGTTTATCAACTGCCAGTACTGGCTGTGCCCGTTCACGAAGTGCTTTTATTAATTCCGGCGCATTCTTACCGTATTCTTTTTCCAGCTTTTTTAAAAACCATGCGGGCCACGGAAGATTTCTGACCATGGTGTACACCGCCTCCCCGACCAGTTTACGATCGCGCGAGCCCAGTTTACGAGCACGGCTCAAGCTAGAAACTAAGTGCGAGACAGGTTCCCCCGTCGCACCATGATGTTTCATGACGTCCTCGGCGGTGATTTTCCAAAGCGGTGTTTTAGCAGACATTTAAAATCCAAACTGGGGCTTTCGATCAAAGTGATGCTCTGTTTCCACAAAGCGAATGGTTCCTGATTTGCTACGCATGACCAACGAATGAGTTCTAGCACCACCTCTAAAATAACGCACGCCTTTTAAAATATCGCCGGTGGTGACGCCGGTTGCGGCAAACATGACGTCGCCCTTGGCCAGTTCCTCGAAATGCCATTTGCGATCTGGATCTTCAATTCCCATAGCATAACAGCGATCGCGTTCCTTATTATTACGCATGATCAAGCGCGCTTGCATGTCGCCGCCCACACAACGCAAAGCAGCTGCCGCCAAAACACCTTCAGGCGCGCCGCCAATGCCAAACAAAACGTCGATACCAGACGAATCAATACAGGTCGAAATAGCAGCAGAAACGTCGCCGTCAGAAATCAAATGCACCCGCGCGCCAGCTTTACGCACCTCGTTAATCAGATCCATATGCCGTTCCCGCTCTAAAATTACTGCGGTTAAATCTTCGACATAAACACCTTTGGCATTAGCAATCGCAATTAAATTTTCCGTAGGCGATTTATCCAAATTGATGACGCCTTTAGCTGCCGGTCCCACAGCAATTTTCGCCATGTAAATATCGGGCGCATGCAGCATCTTTCCCCGTTCTGAAATAGCAATCACCGACAAAGCATTGGGCCTACCATAAGCACACAAGTTGGTTCCTTCTAAAGGATCAACCGCGATATCGACTTCAGGATCCTTTATGTCTCCGGCACCAACTTTTTCGCCGATATAAAGCATGGGTGCTTCATCGCGCTCGCCTTCACCAATTACCACCATGCCGCGCACGGCAACACTCTCAAACGCGTGACGCATCGCCGTCACTGCAGCTTGATCAGCAGCGTCACACTCACCGCGTCCCATTAAACGCGCCGCTGACAAGGCGGCTGCTTCCGTAACACGAACGACTTCAAATGCTAAATTGCGATCCATATGCGCTCCATTGCTCGAAAAGGATTAAAACACGTAACCGATAAGAGGAATTAATGAAATAGATACAATACCCGGTAGTATTCCAATATTTGTTTCTGGGATCAAAGATATTCGGCCACTCACATCCAGCCCAACGAACAAACCGTCGAGCAGTGTCTGATAATGCACCCCTAAGCTGGCACCAGCATCCACTCCAAAAGGCCGAGCATGAGGTAAAACACCTGGCGTCATCATGGCGATACCTGCGAAGACGCTGCCGGAAAATTGTATGCGTTGATAGATAGGAAATGATGCTATCAAAGCTAGATCAACAAAGCTTAAAGCATAATCGGTCGGCGAATTCACAGCAGTAGCTAAACGCGCCGCACTGGCCACATAGCCACGCCCCAGCTTAATTGCAAACGCTACATATTTCCAGACATCATAACCAACCACAACGCCGACATAAGGCTGAATACTCGAAGTAAAACGCGGCTCCCTAAAAATATTGGTGGCTTCCAGCGGCAAAATCAGTGGATCGCTAAATCCGCCCAGCGCTGTAAAAGCACCAACATCGGCAGCTAAAAACCATCCTTGTTTACTTTTAAATTCAGATACCGACTTGACATGGAAGGATTCAGCCCCAAGGCCAATGACATAGAAATAAATCATGAAGAAAAAAAAGCTATATTTGTGCCAAGCCATTTAAGCACCCGCCGAGGTAAACACAAAGGGAAAACTAACTGTTACAATTCCCCCACCTCGAGGTTTGGGAAATACCATTCTATTAATCACGCGCAAAACGCAGCTCGCTACTGGGACACTCCCCATGGTATTTTGTTTAACTGAAGCCGACTCGACATTACCTGCAGCAGATATAACCCAATTGGCCACAATCTTTCCGGTAAGCGACGGCGTTCGTTGGAATTCGTGTTCATAGCAATATTTAATTTGGGCTATAAAGCGATCGACGACTCTTTGAATTTCTTCTCTGCTCAGCGAGCCCTCATAAGTCACAGTTCCTGACTCAATTCGCGTTCGTCCTTTACTATTTCCACCCAGATTTAAATCACCGGTATCGCCAATTCCTCGTCCCACGCCTGAGCCTATTTTGCTAATACCAACGGCCTGTCCCCCGCTTCCCAAAGCCATGTTGCGCGTACTTTGCGCATGCTCACCCGAGGCAGTCAGTTGCTGTCTCCTTAAGCCCTTTAAAGATTGCTGAAAGTCACTGCCTAGAACTTTAGATTTTGAACCAGCATTGCTTAAACCTAATTGCTTTAACATGCGCATGGTTTTTTCTAGTTTGAACTGTGAGGCACTTTTTTCTTGGGGTTTTGCTTTGACAACTTTTGCACCCGGCAGCTCTATCTTCTGGACAGGTTCTTTCTTATTTATGACAACAATTTCATGAAAAACCTCGCTGTCATTTAAATTATCGTCTGCTGTTCTTGCATAAGCAGGCATCTGCAAAACCCAAGCAATCAATACCATAAACAACAAGCACACAACTGCGAATATATTAAAATAAGTCAGATCTCTTTGCGCAGGTGTCTTTGTCACAATTAAATTGGGCGTGTCCAACAGACGTATTTCAAATTGAATCTTACCTATTTTTAAAGAAATGCAATCTTTTGCTTTTAATGCATATGCGTGCTTTTCATTAACGCCATCGACGTTTACTTCCATCCAAGGTGCTAAGTTTAGAAGAAATTGGCCGGCTTTTTTCTCCACTAAAACAAATTTTGCCGGGACCGCGTGCTCAGGCACAAAAAAATTAACGCCCTGCTTATGGCCAATCAAAACTGGATTTTGACCGTCGCAATATTCAATACTGAGAAGCACATCTCCCCACATCATCGTCACTTCAACCTGATGCTCTCTCTTGGTCATGTCCATACCTTTTTTCATCCATTATAGATCGTCGGCAGATTTTATTAATTCAGGACGAAAATTAGAACGCAGCTCAATCAACGAATCAAGCTGCATTTTTTTACGATTTTTCACATAAATACCATCTGGCCTCATCAATTCCCCCGAAATAAGTACATCAGAAAAATCAATGACCGTTTTTTTTTCATAGACAACTTCGCTTTCTGCTTTATCTTCTTTATCTTCAGCAAATGCCGCTTGAAAAGAAATAAGCAGCGTCGACACCAGTACCAAATAAAATAGTCGTTCCCTACGCATCCCAATCACCCCTGGCCTTTAGATATTTTTTGCTCTTTCACGCCAATCTCGCTGAGACGTTTTCTAATTTCCTGAACCACAGGAGAAGACAAACCGAGCTCCTCCGCTTTTTCCAGTGCTTTTTCTAAAGTCAAAATAGCTTCTGCTTCGACAGGAGAAATAATCTTAGATAGTTCCTGTAAAAATAGCTGCCTTGCTTCTTCGCTTAAAGATTTTAGGTTAGAGATAGCGCGCAAAGATTTCACATAATCGAGTTGTATTTCTGCCACACGAAGCAAAGAACGCATGCCCCATTCAGCATCTTTATGTTCCATTATTTGCAAATAACTTTTGATTAACGCTGCCATCTTATTTTCTTTTTTCTGAACTTGATTTTTGATTTGGGACAAGGGCACATTCATTTTTATTTTTTGATAGGCATGAAAGGCACCCTCTAAAACCAGGTAGGAACAAAAAGCATTTGTTTTGGTAACCTTCTGACAAACTGCAATGGCATTTTGGATTTGATGAGATTTCTCATAAGCCGCAGCTTGCAATAAAAGCATGTCTTTTGCCAAAGGCGTTTCTGGAAAAAGTGTTACATACATTTCGCTACTTTCTACAGCTTTTTCCCATGAAGCGGCTTTCTCGTAGATGCTGGCCAGCAACGACAAAAGCGTAGCTGCCATTTGTTTACTTTCTTTGTCGCGCAAGCCGCGTCTTTTAAAAAGTGAAATCCACTGCTCTGCGATTGGTACGTACAAATCATCTCGTGAAATTTCAGAGTAAATAATAGCAGCGTTATAAAGCGCTTTCATGCCATATTGGCTTTGCGGAAAATCTTTGGAAAATTGTTCAAATCGAGAAGCAAGCAGCAAGGCCTCATCTTTTGCAGTGCCAGCGTCTTGTTGCTGGGGAAGATTTTCATATGCTTTTAAGATGGCATTAAACCTGCCGCTTTCTTCAAATTGCACCACTTGCAATCTGATTTGTTTATCGCCTATAAAACGAGCTTTCTGCAAAAAAAACTGCGCGGCCTTAGCAAGCCCTTCCCAATTCTGACGTGCTTCCAAGCCATCTAAGATAAGCATCGCAGCCTTCATACTTTGTTTCGCATTAGGACTTTGTTTGATAAGTTCATCAAATCGTTTTTGGGCTTCATCGAAATGAAAACTTCTCTGATAAATAAGTGCGGCCCTAAAAGACCATTCCGCCGATTTCTCTTTTTCGTTCTCGCTCAAGAGATTGCTTTTACTAAATTGAGTAAATCTATCGATGGCGTTAATTAAGTTCTGCGCTTCTGCAGAAATATCGATGGGCTTTAAATTGTCCTCTTTTTTAAAAATAATACTTGTAGCCTGCGAGGCCTTCTGGGCAGGCCTGACCAATTTGCTTTGTAGAAAGCGAGGACGTTCTTCGTGACTAACCACATTTTCCCAAGTCACGACAGCATTGATTCCCGCAGTTTTGGCAAAGGCTTTATCAGAACTTTTTTGAAAAACGATGTCATACCAAGAAGCGGCTAACTCCCACTCGCCCACTTCCCATAAAAGTTCTCCTAAAAAAAATTGCATCTGCCCAAAGTGTTCACTTTGGGAAAACCCTCTTAAATAATCACCATACAATTGACGAGCCAATTGGTAGTCCTCTTGTGACTTTGATTGGTTGGCAAAGCGGTGATATTTGGATGCCAAATTCCTTAAGCTCACCTCAGCTTCATCACAGTCTGGACTCTTATGCTCTGCACAGAACTCTGACAACGTTGCCGCATGGAGGCTAATGTTGTTTTTGTCTTCCAAGGCGACGAATGCTTTCAATATAGCAATTTCATAAGAGAAAAATTTTAGTTGCCTACTGTCTAGCTTTTGTAAAAAAACATAGGCGGCTATTTCCTCTTGATATTTGCCGAGTTTTTGCAAAACATTTGCCAATTTAACCATCCACAAAACCGCCTCGTCCTCGCCAATACTGCTTTTAAAATAGCGATATGCTTCCTCAATTTGGTCTAATTGGGCAAATATGCGTATGGTGTCTTTGAGCGCTTCTTGCCCTAGCTGCAGCGCATTTTTTTCTTGTGTTTTTAAAGTTTCTTGACTTAAAATAACCAGATCTTGAAATTTTTTAAGCGCATCTTCAAATCGATTCTCGTTATAATCACACCACGCTTGTTTATAAAGCGCATACAGATAAATCGCTGTTTTCTTCTCCAGCATTCCTAAACGAAAAGCCTGGGCATAAGCATCGTATGCTTTTTGGGTATTGTGCTCGCGAAAATAGTCATCACCCATCGCTAAATAAGCATCTGCAATGTAAATGCTACTCGGAAATCTCTTAATCAGGGTCCGATAATTCTCCATCGCCTGCGCCTTATCACCGGATTCATATCGATAATAGCCAAGCGTATAAAGAACTTCGTCCAGGCGTCTATAACCAGTGTAATCTCTTAGCAGTGTTTGATATTGTGCGAGGGCCAGATTCCTTAAGTCAACTGACTTCAAGAGATAATCAGACAACCTAGGCTCGACACCTTTACTTGAGCCATCAAACCATTTTTGGTAGTCGACATCAAATTGCAGGTACTCTTTGGCGTATGCATAGTTGGCTTTTGCCTGGTAAGTTTCACCCAAACGAAAATAAAGTTCTGCTTTTTTATCAGTAGATATCTTGGGAAATATATCATGAATTTCAGTAAGCACTTGGTCACGCATATTCTCTGCTTGCTCGGAGAAATTAATTACTGGTTCGGCAAAAGCGCTAAGCGAAACCAAAGAGAAGCTTAAGAAAAATAATTTCCAATCAGGCATCAGTTTTCTACTCATAGCAAAGTGACTTTATAGCGATCCGGTAATATCCCAGCTCATCAATCCAGCGTTCCTTGGGACTCACACCCCAAAAAAAATGATCGGGTCCGACCACATATGAACGAGATATTTCTTTCTTTTCCGTAGATAAAAGCGCCTTTTCTCGTTCAAGCAATGAAGCCTGAGCACTTTTTATTTCCAAAGAAATAATTTGCGCCCGTATCTGCAACGCTTCTATTTCATCAATAATTCCTTGAGTCTTATTTTTTTGCAGCAAAGACGCGTAGCTGGATTGAAATGTTTGCAAGGCTTGCTCTGCTTTATCAAAATGACAATTGCGCCAATAGATAATTGCCTCGAGCACGTTTAACTCTGGAAAAAAGCCCAAGGCAAAATAAGGATCTTTCAGCGAATAAAGCGCACCTAAGGCGCCTTGGTAATCTTCTATAATGGTATAAGCCCAAGCTTGTTCAAACAAAGCCTCTGACCATCTGGGACTGAACCTTGGAATGCTGCGGTACTCTGCAATCGATCTATTGAGAAAAATAGAGCGACGAGTGTCGTTAGCATCGATTGCATAGGCCATTTCATAATAGACGCGTGCTAATCCTAAAATAGATAAATGGTACAAATCTGCTTCTTCTTTATTGGTAGCAGCCTCGGCTTTGGCTTTTTCAAAATATGAAAGCACTTGCTCATATTCTGTCGCTTTTAAATTGGGAGTCGCCAAAACTTGCAGGCCCTCCAAGTACAAATCGCGTGCGCTATCTTTTTGATTTCCGGCATTAACTTTTGTCGTGAATACATGGATGCTTAAAAAAAACATCGGCAGCCAAAGTCTAAAATACATAAGCAACCCCAAGTGTCAGCCAAATTTTATGTGAAATATCAGATGATTGTGATGTCCACAGCACTTGCACATTGTCGCGCACCTCTAAACGCAGACCAAAATGCTGGGCGAAATGCAGGCGCAAACCAGCGCCAAAAGGTGTCGTCAATTGAAACGGCAAGGCACCGTTGCCAGAATCCGCCAGCTCTAAGCCCATAAGACCAATACCGGCTAACGCATAAATACCGACGTCGCCTAATACAACATCATAAAAAGAAAGCTTTCCATGTAAAATGCTCCATTGAAATGCCGCATTTACCAGCCAAGTGGCACGATAGTAATTAACTAAAGCAAAGGCATTTTTAACATCCCCGATACTGAGAGCCGTTATTTTTTCATAGAGTTCACTCTTTTGTCGATGTAAAAACCAATTGCCTTGCAACTCAATCGCTAAATTTTCCCGCACATGATAAATCCCCGCAAGAGCCAAGCCGCTTTCACTCACATAACGGTTACTCAAATTATAAACGCCCGAGAAAACAGTTTCAAAACGAGAGGCTAAAGCTGTGTGCTTTGGTTGCACGGCATAAACACCTTCCTCGCGGGCGAATGCTGTTTTCCCAGAAAACAAAACCAATGCCATGGCCATCAGAAAAGCTAAACGCATGCACTTTCCTTCGATCATTAAATAAAAAAACTAACTCCAAACAAAACCCACGCTGTCCAGGAAATATCTCGCTCACCATTTTTCAGGTTGGGATTAAATCCAATCGATTCTTTTATCTCGCTGCGCAAGGCAATGCTATCGGTCAAAAACAGCCGAACTCCTCCCCCTAAATTCAGTGCAAATCGCTTATCCTCCTCAATATTTTTTGGTACGTCGACAACACGCATCACACCTTCTAAGGCACCGCCAAAAGTAAAATAAAGTTGAAAGTGCGTTTGTACTTCAGAAAACCAAGAAAGCTTGCCATAAAAAGGGATCCACTGACCATTTAGACCCACCTGCCACTTTGTTTGCCAAAGTTCGGGCAGGGGCAAGACTTGGGATAGCGACGACAAGGCTCGAATCTGCTTAATTAAATTGGTTTCGTCATGATAAAAAACATATCCGCCGACAACTTCGAGCTGTAACCAGTCAGCAATATGGTAACCTGCGGACAATTGCGCAGCATAAGGGTGCTTTACAAATACGTTTCGAAAAGAGGTGTCGAAAAAAAAGACACCTATCTCAAAACGGTTTTTGGTAGCAATGGCTTTTCCCTGCAAAACAGGCTCAGAATAAGCAAAAGACGTTATGACCAAATTAAGCAAACAGCAATTGAGCAAGTGCTTGAACAACATTCTCGCGTTCCTCATCAAAACCCCAAGGTTTTTTTCACGCGCGCCATCACACTTTTAAAATCGCCAAGTCGCTCCAGCCAACACCTCTACGGTCAACTCAATGCGTCGATAATAACTCGAACCAAACAATATGCTAGGCTCGACAGCTAATTCGACTCCCACACTCAAATCGCGCATCACAAAATAGTCACACCCCGCAGTGGGACGTAAACCTAGGTTGAAATGCGCCGTCCCTGGGTTATTGATCGGTATCAATATCGCTGGCGTAATGGACACGCTCACATAGGGTATAAAAGGCATCGCCAATTGTGTCCATCGGTACTTTGCCCCAATTCCAAATCCTAGATCAATAAAACCAGGTGCTAGCATGGGACGAATCGCACCACCGACGCTCCAAGAATTATCAAGCATGTAATCTAGCTCTAGACCAATCACGAGCCCTGCGCCGGGCGTTGCTCTGGTGGCGGTATCTTCATGAATCATATTTATACTGGGGCCGACAACACCCTTCAACAACCAATCTCCTGCATTAATTTCATACGCCAACAGCGAAGACGTATAGAACAAACCAAATAAAAATAAAAAACAAAACTTTTTCATATTTGCACCCATTTTTTAAAGGCATCTTTGCCTTTGTATTTTACCAAGGAACCTAATTCTTCTTCAATGCGCAACAAACGATTATATTTTGCAACACGTTCTGACCTGGACAAAGAACCAGTCTTAATTTGTGAAGACCTGGTTAGAACTGCTAAATCAGCAATACTGGTATCTTCAGTTTCACCCGAACGATGCGATATAATGGTATTATAACCCGCAGCAAGAGCCACCTGGATAGCTGTCAATGTTTCCGTCAACGTCCCTATTTGATTGGGTTTAATTAAAACCGCATTAGCCACATGTGCATCAATTCCCTTTTGAATTAAAATAGGATTGGTCACAAATAAATCATCACCAACTAATTGAACTTGATGGCCCATCTCTTTGGTCAAAGCTTTCCAGCCATCCCAGTCATTTTGATCAAGAGCGTCCTCGATACTCACAATCGGATAACTTTGCACAAGCATTTTAAACCAATTTATCATTTGCGTAAAAGATTTCTTTCCCTCGCCGCAAATATTGTAATTCCTTGATTGAGCATCATAAAATTCACTAGCAGCGACGTCAAGAGCAATACCAATATCTTTTTTGGGCAAAAATCCTGCTTGTGTCACCGCTTCCATTAACAAATCAAGTCCCTGCTGATTATTTTTTAAAGCGGGCGCAAAACCACCCTCATCTCCGACTGCAGTCGAAAATCCTTTTTGCTGTAAAATCTTTTTAAGCGCATGAAAAATTTCGCTACCCCAGCGCACACTTTCCGAAAAAGAATGAGCACCATAAGGTACAATCATAAATTCCTGAATATCAAGGCCATTGTTAGCGTGCGCCCCACCATTGATCACATTAATCAGCGGAACCGGCAGTATCCATTCTTTGCTAGACGGAAAACTTCGATAAAAAGGTTTTTTTAGGCTCTGACACACGGCTTTGGCAACCGCCATTGAAACGCCCAACATAGCATTGGCACCTAAAGACGATTTGTGAGGCGTTGCATCCAGTTCTATCAAGGCTTGATCGATCCCGGCCTGATCCTCGGCATCTTTACCAATAAGCAGGTTAGCAATTTTGGTTTGAATATTTTGCAGGGCTTTTTTAACACCCTTGCCACCATACCTTTTAGGGTCCCCGTCGCGAAGTTCTAATGCTTCATGCTCCCCGGTCGAAGCCCCCGACGGAACCGCGAAACGTCCGAGACTTTTATCCTGCAAATAAACATCAACTTCAACAGTGGGATGACCACGGCTGTCCAAAATTTCTCTGGCGACAATTTGTTCTATGATTGACATATCATCTCTCTTTTAGCATAAACACACACACAAAGCCTTAACCTGAAAGGCCATGAAGAACAATGGATAATATATATATGACAGAGCCTACGCTTTTTCCTTTTCGTCGCAACACCTGCGCTGTTATTTTTTTGACGGCTCTGTTCTTATTCTCGACGGCAAAATCAGAAAATATTCAATTACTACCACATCAACAATTTCCCATTGATTATCTGCTTAAAAATCTAGAAGTCAAAGGGCTTGTGATTAACCATTACATGGGGACAGGAAAAACCTACCTCGCCATTGGCTTTGCCGAACAGGCCCAAGTAGAATCCGTCATTATTTTAGCGCCGCGTTTTATTGAATCTCATTGGCTAGAACATCTTCCTAATTTTCCCGTGAAGAACTTAAAAAAATACCAATTCATATCCTACAATGATGCGCCTAAAAAATTAAAAGGGAAGGATCTCTCCCGCACCGTCTTAATCCTGGATGAAGTGCATAACTTAATTAAATTGATTAAATCACCAGACCCAGTCATGAATCATCAATACAGCGAACTCTATGAGCAGTTGCGCAGTTCTTACAAAATTTTAGCGCTCTCAGGAACACCTATCTATAATGACGAATATGATCTTGCGTATCTCGTCAATCTCGTTTCCGGTCAAGATCTCCTTCCCTTTAATGAAGAACAATTCCGTTTAGAATTTACCCAAATTCGTAAAACCAGATCTTTTTGGCGAGGATACGCGGCTGAGAGCCAAGTTTTAACCATTGGCGTTCCCTACATTGTAGTGCTGGCATCAATACCGCTTTTTCCTATCATCGGCCCTGCGGCTTTTGCCGTTGCAGGCTTAGGCACACTCCTCGCCACTGCCGCCTTCCCTATCAGCAGAAACTTAATTGCTCCACTTAATCGTTTTCCTTTGCGTAAATTAAACACTGAGAAATTCACACCGTTTGCATCTAAATATTTTTCTTTCTATGAAATTGAAAATCAAAATCTTTCTGAATTTCCTTCGACCACCATGCATAACCAGCAAGCTTCTTACAATGTCGAGCAATTTTGGTTTTATCTAAACTTCACTGAAAAAAGCTTAAACAACGAAGGTCTCGCTCGAATTTATAAAGATGTAGACGCCAATTTGGATCCTGCCTACATAACCTTAAATAGCTCGCTTTTACAAAATCGCATGAACAATATCATAGGAGCAGGACGAGAAATTGGCAATTTTGATTTTAAAAACGAGGACACCATTGTTGAATCTCCTAAATTCCTTGAAGTTCTCGCCAAAATAGAATCTGAAGGTGTCCCTGAAACTGTAATTTATTCCAATTATTATGAAAATGGCACCGCTGCGTTCGCTCAATTTCTAAATCGACATGGTCACCAAGACTCTTATGTCATTTTGAAGCCCGACATGCCTCCTCAGCAATTTGCTGATATTGTCAAACAGTACAATGATGGGAAATTTAAAATTCTCCTTCTGCATCCCGAAATTACCGAAGGAATTTCACTCAAAGGCACCCGGCAATTTCACGTGCTGGAACCTATGATTAATCTTACCGTTTTAAATCAAGTCATTGCTCGTGCAGTTCGCTATCAATCCCATGCCTATCTGCCAGAAGCTGAGCGCCACGTTGACATTTATGTATGGGAAGCTGTGATTGAATCTAAGAGCTGGAACACCATTAAATTACAAAAAGCGAATTGGTACAAACGCTATTCTGAGCTGAGCGACTGGAGTAATTGGGGAGAAGGTATTTCGCAAGTCAACAAGAATTATAACCGGCAGAAAATCTCCCCCGACACTCAAGCCTCCATGAAACTTGTCTCGGTCAACGACAACATGGAAGCACTCAAAAAAGTTATGAAAGAAAACTCCATTGAAAAACAAGCACAATAGATCCAGAGGACGCCACCTAATGTTATTCAACCAATTTACTTTAGCATGTCTTATTTTTTCTGGCGCAGCATTGGCCAACATTAAATCAGACGATAAAATTTTAAATGGCACAGTTTTACCCACCACAAATATTTCTTATCTCTGGCTGTTCTCACAAAAGTTATATGTGCCTGGTAGCCAGGCTGCTGAAAATAATCAAAAACTAAAAGACGCAACAGGATTTACTTTGGATATCGAAATTCCCGTGGCCAAATATTTGGCTTCGGGATTTTATTTTGAATTTTACCGGGGACTACAGCCAGTAGAAGCGGTTACCGAAGATCATGATTCAGCATTTATGCGATCAACTTTGGGCTACAGTAGTATCGGCTTTGGCATGTTTCTCAAACCAAAAATAGAAATCCCTGTAAGCTTTGGCAACCTCGCCTTAAGCCTACATATTCCCATAGGATTTGAGCTTCCCGTTGGGATTCCGCTTGTTCCTTTTATCACTGATAAAACTCCCGTCTCAATTCCATTCTCAGCCTACGGCCTTAAAACAGGGATCAGTCTGGGATTTGAATACTTCCCTATTTATATTTTAGGATTTTTTGTCGAGGCTGGCTACCAAGTGGCCTATCACAAATTTCTACTTTCTACCCAAAACAATAAGGGAGAACTTCAGCAAATTGACGGGACATTTCATTATCTGATCCACGGAGGAGCATTCATGGCTGGTATTAAAATCGCCTATTAACAGCTCAAAGCGACCAGCCAATTCCTGCAGAAGTGGTAAGCCAGTAACTAAACAGCGTGCCGCCCTGTAATGTTTCATCGCCAGCCGTTATTCTGTCCCCCTGACCTCGAAATACGCCGTATAAACCGACGCCCTTCAACTCAAAAAGAAGAAACCAGTTGTTGGCGAAAAAATAGCGAAACAGAAATTGGGTATGCGCGCCGAAAGTCCTACTCTCTTGACCTGGCACATCTGGGGTTTCTTGGTAAGAAATAAGCGGTAAAGCGCGAACATGTAACGCAATGTCGACAGCTTTTTGACTCGAGGCAAAATATAGTTCACCGCCTATTTCCAATGCATGTAAGTGAAAGCTTGGAAGTTGCGTGTAGGTTTTTTTATCAACTATTTGTAAGTCTACAATGCCAGTTTGGTGCCAATAGCCGGTACTGAATCCCAAAGCAAATCCACCAGCAAAATGATAGCGCATTTTCATACCAGCTTCTCCTTGATAATGCCGTGCCCAAATTTTTTGCGATTCAAAAAGAGGCAACGCACTCACCTTCATACGAAAAACCGACAAAGCAAGACTGCCCTTAGCATTCAACCCAATCCAGGGATAAGGCCACCATTCACCTTCAACTGCAAAGCGAGGAATTATTTTCGTTTTTATTTCAGGGATGGTTTCGTCAATCTCTTTTGGCACAAAATGATAACCAAAAGATTCTCCTCCCAGCCTAGTACTCACAAACCAATGACGCTGCTGAATTTTCAACATACTTTCTTTGGTTTTTGGAGTTAGCTGAAATGCTTTATCATTGACCGAATTTGTCATGCCAACGCTTTCATGAAAACTCACCTCCTCGGGCATGACAACTACGGGCTCGTGAACGCTTGCAACTTTTTCTCTCACTTCATTTACAAAATCAATGGCACTTTGCGTGGTTAAATCTGCTTCAGTCAGATCACGAAGTAAAAGTATTTGATTTTTGACATGCACACGAACCTGTTTAGATATAATTTCAATAACGACGTCAACCTTTTCAGTCTGTTCTAGTCTTTCTGCTTCTTCTCCGCATTTTTTAATCAAAACACTGTCGATTAATTCCAACTCTAATTCAATATTCTTTGCCCATTTTTTTATAAAAGCAGATGCTTTTTGTGGAGAGCAAACCACATAGCTCTGCATGGGCATGCTCCAGCAAACTTGTATGCTAGCGAAAAAGATCCATCCTATTTTTCCAAAATGACGCTTCATATTCTTTCAACAGACCAGCCTCCCTGAACCATCCACATTTTAAATAAAGCCTTAAACTTGACCAACGAAGCACCTCTGTGAGATGTTCAATTTCAAAAAGGATCTTTAAAACAATACAAGGGGAAAAAATGTATCAGCCAAAACATAATTTAAAGCTCTGCAGTCTTCTGCTTATTTCTGCTTTCTTATTTCTAAGTGGCTGCAGCAAAGCAAAAGAACCAGCACTGCTCAGTAATAATCTCCAAAAATCAGTTATCCCTTGGGAAAATTACGATGAGTGCTATCCAAATCCGTTAAGCCCATTTGGAACTGGTGGTTTTACAGTGGGAGGACAACCAACAACCTGCGTTAAGGGTTACTGTGATAAACCCCATGGGAAATGTGTTTGTGAAACCGGTTACACAGGTCGCTACTGTCAAATTCCACCTAATGCAAAAGCATTGTCTCAAACTCCAGATGATTTTAAACAATACTTGATTCAATATGGTGATGGCGTCTCAACCAAAGTTACTGTCACAACCTATGGCGGTGGCTACGGCGGTGGATCTTGTGGTTACAAAGTTTGCGAACCTGGCCAAAAAGTTGGTGACGGCAACCCTGCTTGTCAAGAATTGCTGCCAGCAGGCGTCGATGGTATTGCTGCAGTCAATACCATGGTCTACGGACCTCAATATGGAAATCAATACGCAATGCCGCCTAATGGAAAAAATGCCTGTGGCCAGTGCTACAAGTTAACACGTAAAGCTATTTCTAAAGTCGTGACAGTTGTTGATCGTTGTGGAGGAGGCTGTTGGGGTCAAGCTGGCACATGCAGCAAAACCGTCAAGGGAGCAGTGTCCGGAGATTGCAATTGGTGCCTTGAAGCTTACTGTAATGCAACAACAGATAAGGATAATCCTTTCACATACAACACCCAAACAGGCGCCAATTGGTGTCAACCCAACCCAGTATGCAGTGCCTACCAAACGCCTGAAATGATGAAAGCTGGAGTGAATGCCAATGAAAGCACTTTTGGAGGCTACTGTGACGCATATCGCAAGGTTACCCCTGATTGGTGCCAAGCCAATGATCATCCCCATTTTGACTTAGACCCCGTGACTCAGGATGCCTTGTGTCCAGGAAACAACGGATCATGTCAGATCGATAAATTGGAAGCAATCGATTGTAATTGGAAATTTCCAACAGAGCCAGGCGGCGGTGGTGCCATTTCTGATTGCTACACCAGGGATCCCAATTCATACTGGAAGGCAAAGTACAACGGAAGCTTTGATCACGATTGTCAGTGCAATTCTGGCTATCGAATAAACCCTGGCAAAACAGGATGCGTCAAGAGTTAATAAACAATTAGCAATCGATTTCAAACTCACATTCATTAACGCCAGCTATGGAGCTGGCTTTTTTTTTTGCTTTTTTAAGCAAACCCGCGTTTACTGCTGGCCGTTCTGCTATTTTCTTTGTAAAAATATTTGATTCACTAAGCCATATTTTTAGAAAGAGGAACCAACTACAAGAATGAACCCGCAACTAAAAACCACATTAGCCATTGCTTTTTCATTGCTTGCTTTGCTTTTTACTTGCAAAATGCTGGTCCCATTGCTGCCTTGGGGCCATGATATTGCCTCGATGATCATTTTATCTTTTCAGCTCTATGTGCCGCTTTGGTTTATACGAAAAGAAGGTCATGACTATAAAGCTTACGGCCTCTATGATTATGGGTTTTTTAGCAAAGACAACAAAGTAGACTGGCTAAACTTTTTTGCCGATTTAAAACGAACACTCTATTATATTCTCGCCACTTTTGTTCCTTACGCGCTGCTTTATCATTTTTTTCAAGTTCAGTTTGCATCCAGGCATGCCCAAAATCTCCATTTTAACTTAGCTTTACCCGATAATTTTCTGTCGTTATTTTGTATTAATTTACTCATAGTAGCGTTGCCCGAAGAAATTTTTTACCGTGGCTTTCTACAAACACGTTTTTTAAAAATCTGGCCTTTGGGTAAAACCATTTTATTAACCAGCCTATTTTTTGCCCTGGCCCATTTTATCGGTGAAAATAATTTATTGCGGCTTTTGCCATTTTTCCCCGCACTTGTTTTTTCTACTCTAGCCTACTACTCAAAATCCCTGATGGGCGCGATTATTTACCACGCCCTTTGCAATGTTTTTTCTGCGGTTCTGCACAGCAGTTATTCTTGGAGTTAATTTTTTATGAGCCACATCACAGCCCCTCAATTGCTCCAAAAAAAATTGTTGCGACAACGCATTTGCGCTTTAACTTGTTACGACGCCACTTTTGCTAAATTAATCGACCAACACACCGACGTAGATTTTGTTTTAGTGGGTGACTCCTTGGGCATGGTCATTAAAGGCGAGCCCAACACCTTAAACGTGGATGTAAACGAAATCGCTTATCACACTCGCGCAGTTTCCCGTAACAGCAAACGCGTACACATCGTCGCCGACATGCCTTTCTTAAGCTATCAAATCAACGATGAAGAAACGCTCAAAAATGCCGGACTACTCATGAAGGCCGGCGCTCACTCAGTAAAACTCGAAGGCGGCGTCATCATTCAAAACCGCGTCCGCCGCTTAGTAGACGTTGGTATCCCCGTGATGGGTCATATTGGGCTCACCCCGCAAAGTGTCCACGCCTTAGGCGGATTTCGCGTACAAGGAAAAACGGCTGTCGAAAAACGGCGCCTTTTGCAAGACGCCTTGGCTTTACAAGATGCCGGTGTTTTTGCCGTGGTGATTGAGTGCACTCCTGAAGATGTCGCCAAGGAAATCACCGAAAAATTGCAAATCCCCACCATTGGCATTGGCGCCGGCAAACATTGCGATGGCCAAATTTTAGTATTGCATGACTTTCTCGGCTTAAATGCAGAATTTAGACCAAAATTTGTAAAACAGTTTTTCAATGGAACAGCTGCTCTTGCCAGTGCTTGCCAAGCCTATGTCGATGAAGTACAACAAGGCACCTTTCCTGGACCTGAGCATACTTACCTCTCTTAAAAATCCCGTTTAAATTATGGCAATTGAAAAAAAGACCGTCGAAAAAACTGAGATCGTCAATATAGCTGAAAATCGCAGGGCCAGATACGACTATAGCATTGCGGACACTTATGAATGCGGCATTGTCCTTTTAGGCACCGAAGTCAAATCTTTACGGGCCCGCCACCTTAATTTTAGCGACGCCTACGCCTTCTTAAAAGACAGCGAAGTCTTTTTAATTGGGCTTAAAATTGAGCCTTATGTTTACGGCACCCACGTCAACCACACTGCTGATCGCACCCGAAAATTGCTTCTCCATAAAAAAGAGATTCACAAAATCCAAAGAGAAATCCAAAAGAAAGGCTCGACGCTAATCCCTTTAAAATTATATTTTAAAGATGGCAGAGTAAAAGTTTTGCTGGCCATAGCCCAAGGAAAAAGCAAAATCGACAAGCGCGAAGACATCAAGAAACGTGACGCTGATCGTGAAGTTTCTCGCGTCATGCGCCGCGGGTAAAATATTCGCTAACGATTAACACCCATCTCAAGCACGTATGCACCTGTGCCCGCATGTGCGTGTAAATCAGCAAATGCATCTCGATCAATGTAGATAACACCGGGTTCTGTCGATAATCCATAGGACAGATGCATGGAAAAAAACTGAGAGTCACAGGAAAAGGGGTTTTTTAAAACAGCAATTAAGCCGTGACGCATACTCAGATTATTCATGGCATGCCCTTCCATAATATCTAAAACACAAGGCTGGGTAGTTTGCACTGGTAAAACTTTTGCTGTCTCTGCTTCAAAATGAGGGCCGCCATCAAAAGGGTCAACGCGATGTTGGTAAGCAAATCCAGTCTGGGTCAACAGCTGACAGGCCGCCTTGCTAGAATCCCCCACAGCGCCAATCACCGCCCGGGTTTCTTGATCGAAAAAGGCGCTGTAAATTTGTCCCAGCGGAAACAGGCTTTTGATAAATTCTTTATTGGTCCGCGAAATATAATCCGCTTGTGAATAATCAAGATCGGTAAAACGTCGTCCCAGCGCTTCCCAAAGTAACGACTGACCAGTCGGGCTAAAAGGTGGCAACAGTTCCGCCAATAACCGATCTTTAAATAAAGACCGATACATTCCGATAAACATAAATCGGATGAAGCTCAGTTGCTTACCTAACTTTTCCGGGCTGTTGCGATATTCTGGATCTAAAATCAAGCCCCCCACTTCCGTCGGGCCATCGTAATTAAAACCAAGGCGTAAAACTTGATGTTTAAAGAGTTTATCCACGGTTTTTGAATAATGCTCAACTTCATCGACGTCGTAAAAAATATGAGGAGAATCTTTGGTGCCATGCTGAGAAATAATTTGGCTAGTCCCTATCACCAGCCCAGAAATCAAATCTTCGAGGACAAAAAGATACTCTCGCTCAAAAGGATTACCAATTTCACCCTTAAAAGACTTTTCTGATTTCTCGAGGACTGCTTGCAGCGCCTTTGTTTCATTGGGCAGGTTCATGGTATTAAGCATTTGTGCAAGGCGACCCACACCTGGCAAATCTCTTAAAGCAGCATTGCGTATTCGGTAACGGCTCATGGCGACCTCAGTAGCAGCTTTTTTTTATAGCAAGAATTTAATGAAGCACCATCGGTCATTCATATCCCGCTTTTTTCTACGGATTTGCTAAATTTAAAAGCACAGACCTCCTTGCATCCAGCATAAAAATTAGGCACGTAAGTCGAACTGCTAATCTTAAAGGAATTCAATGACCGAGCCTACTCCAGAACCTGTTTTGCCCCATGAACTTTTTGCAGGCACTTTCGAAGATTTTTCTTTGCCAGAAACCATCTTGCTGGGCTTAAAAGATTTAGGATATACCAAGCCGACTTTCGTACAGCAAAGTGTTTTTGCCGCAGTCAAAAGCGACCGCGACCTCGTGGTGCAAAGCCATACCGGTTCAGGAAAAACCACGGCATTCTGCTTACCACTTTTAAGCAAACTTGATCCAAGTCTAAAGCAAACCCAAGCCCTGGTGCTAACGCCCACACGAGAATTGGCCAAACAAGTCGCCATGGAATGCAGCCGACTTGGCCATCATCATAATATTCGTGTTGCCGCAATTTATGGCGGCGCCTCTTTTGAGACCCAAATCGCTTCTTTACAAGCAGGTTCTCATATTGTCGTCGGTACGCCAGGCCGCATCAAGGATTTATTGCTAAAAAAAGTTTTTGATATTTCTTTTATCAAATCCGTGGTGCTCGACGAAGCCGATGAAATGCTTTCTATGGGTTTTTGGGAAGATGTCACTTTTTTGTTGCAGCAATTACCTAAAGACAAACAAACTTTATTCTTTTCAGCTACCGTTCCGCCGGCCATTGAAAGCGCTATCGGCAGTTTATTAAAAGATCCCCTTGCTATTAATCTAAGTTCTGATCACGTTTCCGCAAAAACCATCAAGCACTTGGTGCACTTGGAAGACGAGGAGCAACCTAAATCACGCAACTTACTTTATGCTTTGGAATTTCACCAGCCCAAGCACGCCATCATTTTTTGTAACACCAAAGATGAAACAGATTTACTCGAGCGTTACCTCAGACGTTTTGGCTTTCATGCCCGCGCTCTCAATGGCGACATGTCACAAAGTGCCCGTGAACGCGTCATGCACGACGTCAAAAATGGCACGCTGGACATGATCATTGCCACCGATATCGCAGCCCGAGGCATCGACATCAGCGGTTTGACCCACGTATTTAATTATGAACTTCCCGAGAATGACGAGGTCTATGTTCATCGTACCGGAAGAACAGGGCGGATTGGAAGCTTGGGAACGGCAGTTAGCCTCGCCCGAGGCAAAGACATGACGCAGCTGGCAAATCTGCGTCAAAAATTTGAAATAGACGTACAAGAACAAGCGCTGCCACCCGTAGCTGAGCTCATGCGCTTACAAGCAGAACGCCTCGCCACAGCGCTCACTGAAGAAGCCGACGGCGTCGAATTTAGCCAGTATCTGCCCGTAGCAAAATCAATGTTAGAGCGCCCTGACATGGCTGAGATCCTCGCCTTTTTGCTCAGAAATTTCTACGTGAAGAATGCAGAAAATCGCGTTCATTTGTCACGAACCGAGCAGCAACAGACAAGACCTAAACCTCATTCTCAAGCACACCCTCAGGCACGCCCACCACAGCCGCAGCCGCAGCCGCAACCCATAAAATCAGCACCCAAAGCCAAAGAGTCAACAGCCACCCCTGCTCCTCGTATTAAGGTTGAGCCTAGAAAAGAAAAAATTGAAGTCACGCCTGCTCCTTTGTCGGCACAAAATTTTGAATCTGAATTCACAAGACTTTATGTCACCCTGGGTCGCCAGGACGGAATTGCTGATTTGACTCAGTTGGTTCACCACTTGAGTCTTGAAACTGGCGTCGATATCGGACATTTCACTGGTATGGGTAACGTGCGCGATACCAGCTCTCACGTGGAAGTTGACACAGAGATTGCCGAAAAGATTATTCAAGTCATGAACGGTCGCCATAAAGCTGTGGACCCACAAAAAACAACTAAAGACGAAGCTTCCTTGATAATTTTATGTGAAGTTGCAAAATTGACAGAGACCAGATCCAGGCCACGATTTAGAAACCAGCGAGAGAGCTAGGAAATAAAAACCTAAGCGAAAGTCTTTTATTCTTCAAATCCATTTTGGAGTGCTGATTATGCTTAAATTGTCTATTTTCAGAGTATTCTTTGTCTTGTTCTTAAGCGCAGCTGTACATGGAGAAGGCGCCTGCAGCATCGAAGATCAAAGCGATACTATAAAACGCGTCAGCCCCACATTTGTCAAAAACTGGGAAAAGTGCGGGTGGTCCACTTTAGCAATGACAGATGCTTTCAATAAGTGCTTACAAGCAGAACACGCAAACATAAGCTCGGCATGCATTAATTGTTTCGGAAAATTTGTTGGCTGCACAAGACTTAATTGCTTATTTAGCTGCATGGGATTCACAGCAAAATGGTGTGAAAAATGCGCATTAGATAATTGCCAGGCATCTCTAATAGAATGCACCGGCGTTAGCAAAGAAAATTTGCCCTCAAAATATCCAAAGACAGCTGCTGCGGAAACTGAAAGCAGATAATAAATTTAAATCCCCCTACCCCCCTTCGCGTACCCTTTGGGTATTTCTAAGGGGACTAAAAGAGGGATTTAATTCTATCTCACAATTAAGCTTTTTTACGACGACGAATAAACAACAAAATCCCAGCCAATGATCCAAAGGTGAGCCATGCGCCCGGAGTCCCTAAGCTGTTATTTTTGCAATCGAGGTTCTCGGTATTGATTTTACAAGTCAGATAGCCGCCTGCGGGACCATTAATCTCCACACAAACACCAAATCCAATCGAACCTCCTTGAAATTCAACATTACATTCAATTCCCACGGATTTACCTTCACAAGCTTCCATAGCTGCTTCTTCAAAGCTATCTTGATCAATTACAATCGTCTTTGCGAAAGCAACCGACGACACAATTAACAAACTTGCTAACGACAACAAAGCCCCTTGGCGTAATTTCATAATTTCTCCTTGGATGCATTTTACAACCAAGGTTTAAGATAAATGACATAGTGGGCAAAACTATATTAGACAGATTACCGATATCTTTTTATGAAAACTTCTTTAATCTTGAAAGCAGAATGCCTTTTAGCAAAATTCCTTCTTCGTATTTAAGAAGAATGGCGCCACAACCATAGAGAGACATAGCTGAACCCATGGCCAAAGTTAATATCGCCGCGTTCCATAGAGTTGACCCTGAAGACCAATCGGCATTTAAACAGATCAGCCAAGCCACAGAAGTACTAAAAGCTGCCAAGCCGGTTTGCCTCATCATGGAGCTTGCCAAAGAACGAAACCCTAATTTGCCCATGCGTATTTTAAGCCAAATCACCAAAATAATAGTTTGAAACCAGCTGGAAATTGTAAGCGATAGCGCCAAACCCACGACTTGAAAACGCAGCAATAAGATTCCCAAAATCAAATTCACGGCAACGGTAATCGCTCCCGCAATGACTGGGGTACGCAGATCTTCTAGCGCAAAAAAAACTTGTATAGTGGTGCGCGAGATAGCAATCGACAAAAGCCCCGGCGCAAAGGCCATGGTGGCGTACGCCGTCCATTGAACGTCTGACCAGTGGTATTGCCCATGCAAATACAAAGTTGAAACAATAGGGATTGCAATTAAAGTTAATCCCCAAGCAGCCGGGATGGTAATAAAATTAGTCAGCTTGGTAGAAAACAACCACGTCCTCATTAAGCCCTGTCGATCCCCGCGCGCCGTTTGCTCGCTCATCATGGGTAGAGCTGCAGTGGCAATGGAAATAGAAAAAATACCCAAGGCCAACTGCATGAGCCGATCAGCATTATAATAGTAACTAATCTGTCCTTCGGGAAGATAGCTGCCCAGCTGGCGTAAAATAATTAAGTTAAGCTGATAAACAGCGATACCAAATAAAGCTGGAAACATAATACGCACTAATTTTTTAACGGGCTTCGTATTCCACTGAAAGGAAGGCCACACTAATAATTTGTAGCGATAAAGAGCAGGAATTTGCACGAGCAATTGCAAAATACCGCCGAGCACAACCCCAATTGCTAAGGCCCAAATAGGCTCGCTTAATCGCGAAATTAATCCGTAAGTGCAGCCAATCATCGCCACATTAAGCAAAATAGGAGAAGCCGCTGGCACCGCAAAATGTTGATGGGAATTAAGCACGCCCATGCAAAGTGCTACTAGGCTAATAAAGAAAATATAGGGAAACATAAAACGCGTCAGTGCTGTCGCGATAAGCATTTGCTCTGGGTGCTGGGCAAATCCGCTGGCAAATGCGTAAACCAAATAACTAGCAAAAGCGACACCACCTAGAACCAGCAGCGTCAAGGTCACCAGCAAAAGCCCTAAAACCGCAGCATAGAATTGCACTGCAGCCTTGTCTCCTTCGTTGCGACGCACTTCAGAGTAAACCGGAATAAAAGCAACCGTCAGCGCACCTTCAGCCACGAAGCGACGCAATATATTAGGAATAGTAAATGCCACAAAAAAAGCATCGGTCGTCGCATTGGCACCAAAAAAATGGAATGTCACCATGTCGCGCGCAAGACCTGCAAAGCGAGACAACGTGGTAAAAAATGCCACCACACCTGCACTTTTGGTGATCCGATTAAACGCCGCGTGATCCGTAGACACGATTGTTTGAGTTAATTTTGGTTCTTGATCCATATTATTTTAAACCCGCCTCATAAAAAAAGACGCACTTTTGGGGCGCGTCTTTTTTATAACGAAAGCAAGACTAATCCGTCAATCGATTAGTTATTCTCATCGTCTGAATCGTTATTTATATTAAAGCCTTTTAAAGCTTCGCCCAACGTTCCCATGCTCTTGGTGTGACCACTAGAGACTGGTTTCGCCGAAGACGTACCTTGTTGTGCCAAATAGCTTCGGTAATCAAAGCCTTTTTCAGCTTTTTTCACAGCTTTCATCGATAAACCAATTTTACGTTCTTCAGGATCAACATCGATAATCATGGCTTCGACTTCATCGCCTGGCTTCAAGAAAGTCATAGGATCTTCTACATGCTCTTCAGCAAATTCTGAAACATGGCAAAGACCATCGATTCCTGGCTCAATCTCAATGAACGCACCAAACTCAGCGACTTTGACAACTTTACCCTTCACACGAGCACCACGCGGATACACATGTGGGATACGTCCCCATGGATCTTCATGCAGTTGTTTAATACCCAAAGAAAATCTTTCATTTTCTACGTCGATATTGAGCACAACGGCTTCAGCTTCGTCACCTTTTTGGAACAATTCAGAAGGATGCTTAACGCGATGGGTCCAAGACAAATCGCTGATGTGTACCAAGCCATCAATGCCATCTTCGATACCAATAAAGATACCAAAGTCGGTGATATTGCGAACTTGACCACGAATAACAGTACCAATTGGATATCTTTCTTCCAACATGGTCCAAGGATTTGGTTCAACTTGCTTCATACCTAACGAAATACGCTTGTTCTCTTGATCAATATCAAGAACAACAGCATTCACTTCGTCACCGATATTTACAATCTTAGAAGGATGTTTGACGCGTTTGGTCCAGGACATTTCCGAAACATGGATCAGGCCTTCAACGCCAGGTAGCAATTCAATGAATGCACCGTAATCGGTCAAAGAAACAACCTTGCCACTCACACGCATTCCCACGGGAAATTCTTCGTGTGCTTTAAACCATGGGTCGTCTTGGATTTGCTTCATGCCCAAAGAAACACGTTCATTTTCAGGATCGTATTTGAGAACTTTCACTTTGACGACATTGCCAACTTGGAACATCTCAGCGGGATTTTGCACACGTCCCCAACTCATGTCGGTCACATGCAATAGTCCGTCGACACCGCCCAAATCGATAAACGCACCGTAATCGGTCAAGTTCTTAACTATACCTTCTAGAACGGCACCTTCATGCAAGCTTAGCAAAGTCACGCCACGTTTTTCTTCGCGCTCTTTTTCAAGCAAAACACGACGGCTGAGGACAATATTGCCACGTTTTTTGTTAAACTTAATCACTTTGAATTGGAATCGTTCGCCAATTAATTTTTCAAGGTTGCGAATCGGTCTTAAATCAACCTGGCTGCCCGGCAAAAAGGCTCTGACGCCAATATCAACTTGCAATCCGCCTTTGACACGACCAATAATTACACCTTCAACAACTTCGTCACGTTCACAAGCAAGGGAAATATCATCCCATACTTTTACACGGTCGGCTTTTTCTTTGCTCAAAACCATGTGGCCCATTTCATCTTCGCGGGCTTCCACCATCACATCAACGCGATCGCCGACTTTAATTTGTGCTTCCCCATTGATACTGGGAAATTCGTGGGTCGGGATTAAGCCTTCTGACTTGTAACCGACGTCGACCAAAACGAAATCCTTATTAACAGACAACACAGTCGCGGTTACGATCTCGCCTTCAATTACTTCATCTCGCGCATAACTTTCTTCTAGAAGCTCGGCAAAAGAAAGACCTTCTTCCATTGCTTCAACACTACTGCTTCGTTCCATATGATGGTTTCCAACCTTTAACTTGATAAATAGATGACTTTGTATTGCTTAAAAAGGGCAAGACATGCCATGAACGGGTTTTGTGCGTTTTATCGACTATTTCTTCCCATTTGTCAAATCAGCATTTCCCTGAAAGAGACCTTTTATGACCATAACCACATCCCCTAAATTCGGCATCATCATGGGCAGTAAAAGTGATCTGCCTATTATACAAGAAGCTGCAAGTCTACTCGAAGAATTTTAAATTCCTTTTGAAATTCGCATTTTTTCCGCCCATCGCGCCCCTGATTTGACGTTCCAATGCGCTAAGACAGCAGCCGGTCGTGGCTTGGAAATTATTATTGTTGGAGCCAAGGCCGCCTTACCGGGCATGATCGCTGCCACTTCTTTGGGCGGACTTGGTGCCCTGCTCTCAATTGTACAAATGCCCGGCGGTGTCCCCGTCGCTACTGTGGCTATTGGAACTGCTGGCGCTAAAAATGCCGCCCTGCTCGCTGCGCGCATCTTGGCTCTAAAAGACAGCCATACGGCGCGCTGCGCAACTCGTAGTTTAAATGACAATCTCACGTGTCTCAAGTTCATTGGCACAGATGGCTCTCAACTCATGATGTCCACTTTCATTAGCCCGCATCAACTCGCGTAGGATGTATTGTTTTAGTTCTCTTTCGGTCTGATACTGTTCGTTTTTAATCCCGGATAACGTGATAATTCAGTACGCGTGGCACGCGCATGCATCTGTCAGCATTTTTAGGTGTATGGCGTTGGTTAATTTCTGCGTTCTGGATATTTACCGTTCGGGTAATTTTATTATCAACTATCCGACACTCCGCACCTAGATCAGATGATATCTGGGAATAATTAATAAGTTGCAAGAATCTCTATCTTGGCCGATTTTGATTTAGGCCATATGGAGATGATATGGATTTGGATAATATCGAAGTAACAACACAGGGTTTAGATCATTT
>CANFCB010000015.1 GCA_947445025.1 Myxococcales bacterium | reverse complement strand
TTCCAGGCTTTTTGTTGGCGAATTGCCATCAAAATATTTTGCGCATCGTGTTGATCACGTGTGACATAATGGCAATCATTGGTGGCGATCAATTGCAAATCTTCGTCGCGGGCCATCTGTACTAAATCGGCATTTACTTTATTTTGAATCTCGATACCATTGGGTTGCACTTCTAAAAAGAAATTGTCTCTGCCAAAAATGGTTTTAAATTCCCTCGCTGCTTCTCTGGCACCATCAAGATCACCCTTGGCGCATTTTTTGCCAACTTCCCCACCCAGACATGCAGTCAGCGCAATGATTCCTTCACGGTGCTCCATTAAGAGTTCTTTATCGACGCGTGGATAATAAAACTTGCCATTTAAAAATGCTTTGGAAGACAGCTTTCTTAAATTGTCATAACCAATGTTGTTTTCAGCAAGTAAAACTAAGTGGAAATTTTCGCGAATCTTATCGGTGTGCTTGGCTTTTCCAGTAACATAGGCTTCCATGCCCATGATGGGTTTAATGCCAGCAGCCTTGGCTTGCTTAAAAAAATCCAACGCGCCAAACATATTACCGTGGTCAGTCACCGCGACTTGTTTCATGCCTAATTCACTGGTGCGCTTAATCAAATCTTTGATGCGAATAGCACCATCTAGAAATGAATACTGCGTATGCAGATGCAAGTGAGTGAAATCTTGGGCAGACACAAAAAACTCCGGCTTTTAAAATGGATATAGATTTTGGCGATTCTGCCGCAAAGGACCAGAAACAGCAAGGCACAAAACGTCAAATGTCTATTTACCTATCCCTTGCATATTCATGTGCTGGTGACGGCAATGCCATGACAAATTATGTCAGCTCAGTCCTGCGTCTCGGCGGGCTTTTTGCAATAGCTGAATAAAATCATGGTGCAAATGACCATTGCTCGCAACAACTACTCCCAAAAAAGGATCCAATATCTCCCCTTGATAATTGGAAAGTGACCCTTTTGCTTCAGTCACCAGCAACATGCCCGCAGCGATATCCCATGGTTTAAGATCCTTTTCCCAATATGCGTCCAGGCGACCAAGAGCCACCCAAGCCAAGTCGAGACTGGCAGCGCCAAAACGTCTAAGCCCCAAGCAGTTAGAAAAAAACAAAGATATTTCTGCCAGATTGTTATCGAGACCAGCCGACTTTTTGTAACAAAGACCTGTGGCAATCAAGGCATCCTCCAGTTTGGAGATATCAGTTACTTGAATCCGCTGGCGATTTAAAAAAGCACCATGGCCCACTGCTGCCGAAAAACATTCTTTACGAAAAGGATCATAAACAGCGCCTGCCACCAAACGCTTTTTAGCAACATCAAAGGCCGCAATAGAAATAGCGGCATGAGGCACCGCTTTGGCATAATTAGTGGTGCCGTCGATGGGATCAATGATCCACATAATATCGCCAGCACGTGCATTTTTAAGCACAGCCTGGATGTCGGGATTGTCTTCTTCTGCCATCATTACGCTATTGGGCCATAGCGTTAGAAGTTTTTTGGTAATAAAAGTGTTAGCGGCTTTATCAACTTCTGTCACCAAATCAAAAATATCTTTTTTTTCGATGTGGTGCGGTTTATTAAACTGTTTTAAAACGAGAATGCCAGCTTCTTTAGCGACTTGAACGGCAATCTGACGTAATTTTTTAATTTGATTTGCTTTCATATAATTTTAACCAAGCTAGCGCGTTTTCTAAATCTGCAAACTCACCATCGAGTTGCGCTTCATAGGCGGCATGCAAAATTTTTCCCATTTTAGGTCCAGGGGCTATTTTTAAATCAAGCAAATGCCGGCCCATCAAAATAGCAGATGGCCCTTCTTTGGTAACCGACAAACGTTCCGCTTCTTTTTTAAGCCAAAGCACTGACGGATCAATGCCGGTTTTTGCATCTTCCGTAGTACGCCCTAAAAAATCGGCCTCAGCAACATGGCAAAGCTGTTCAATGCAAACCCTATTTGCGAGACGTTTTATGGTGCTGTCTGAAATTTCATCCCGTACTTTATGCAGCTGACAAGGCTTTAAGTGTTCACGCACCAAAGGAACAACCGCCTCGATCATTTCATGAGGAGTTCCCATCTTCGTCAGAAAATTACGCGTGGGTATTTCTCCGGCCGCCTCGTGATTCTTACTGCGAACCCGGTCTCCTTCT
Organism: Myxococcales bacterium; assembly: GCA_947445025.1. Classification (GTDB taxonomy): domain Bacteria; phylum Myxococcota; class UBA727; order UBA727; family JABDBI01; genus JAHFEG01. The sequence goes on along the minus strand of CANFCB010000015.1, from coordinate 25,498 downwards.
TGCTGGGTCGTGCCTGGTTTTCCTAAATCATGGCACAAAGCACCAAGCATAATTATCAAGGACTGATTCGTATCTAAATGTTCGCGTCGCACAATCTTGGCAGCTTCATCGACGACCATTAAAGTATGTACCCACACGTCACCTTCTGGATGCCAGATCGGGTCTTGAGGACAATTCATCAAGGCCGAGAGCTCGGGAAATAATGAAATCGCATTAGTTATGGCAAGAGTTGCTAAACCTTTGGAAGGCCTTGGGCCTAGAAGCAATTTTTTCATTTCTTCAAAAATACGTTCTTTGGGTAGCGTCGACAATTCAGCGTTTAGATTTTTACACTTTTCAATGGTGCTCTTGTCTAAAGTCATTTGAAAACGCGAGGCAAATTGACAAGCACGCAAAACCCGCAAAGGGTCCTCGTCGAAAGCATCGGACACATGTTTTAAAAGACCGTGATGCAAATCAATTGAGCCATGGTGAGGATCCAGCAATTCTTCCGTGCGCAAATCAAATCCCATGGCATTGACTGTAAAATCTCTGCGAGCAGCAGCCTTGGTAAAAGGCAAATCCGGATCTGTGGCTACCACAAATCCTTTGTGACCTCGACCTTTTTTGTTTTCTGTACGCGGTAAACTCACATCAAAAGTGACAGACCCTTCTTCCTCAGACAGTTTCACTTTCAAAACGCCAAAGCTTTGGCCCACCGCATGCACAGTGCCAATTTTTCTTAAAGTTTGCTCTAAAACTGACAGCGATAAATTGTAAACCTCGATGTCGATATCTTTGGGAGCATACCCTAACAAATGGTCCCGCACACAACCACCAACCGCAACAGAGCGCCCTCCAGCATGGTGCACAGCGGTGACAAGTTTTTGCAATGCTTTTGAAATCGGAAAAGGTCGATTGAGGCCCAAGAGACTATTCATAATTAGATTCTAGCAAAAGTTAGGAAGAATTTTCTGATTCCAAAATTCTTTTAAATGTGACTGGTGTCGCAATCTTTGCATGGGAGGCAAGGTGCCTAGCAAAACACGACCATACGCTTTCTGATAAATGCGATTGTCTAAAAGAGCAACCACTCCCGCGTCTTTTCGGGTGCGCAGTAGACGACCAGCGCCTTGCTTTAGAGCTAGTGCTGCTTCTGGTAAAGACAATAAAGCGAAAGAAGAAAGACCCTGACTTTGCATTTGTTCGGTACGGGCCTTCAAAATGGGGTCTTCCGGAGAACGAAAAGGAAGTCGGTCAATCACTACCATGCGCAAAGCTTTTCCCTGCACATCGACCCCTTCCCAAAAGGAATGAGCGGCAAAAAGGACGCCACCAAAAGTTTCATCCGCCATGGTAAATTCTCGTAAAAGTTCCAACTTAGGCGCATCGCCTTGTTTGAAAACCTGCAGTCCCTCAGCTTCCAGTTCTGACTTTAAATTTTGATAGGTTAAATTAAGCGCTCTTATACTCGTGAAAAGCAAAAATGTTCCACCCTTAGAAAGTGAAATCAAGAAGCGAATTTCATTCTCCATTTGCGTTTGAAAATCAGCATCAACAGGAGGGCAGATACTGTTCGGAACATAAAAAGCAGATTGGCTTTCAAAATCAAAAGGTGTGGGCAAAATCAATTGCTGAACAGCGTCTTCACTATCGTCTTTGCCTACGCTGGCAAAACCTGAATGCTGCAAAAAAGAATTCAGTTTTCCGTTAACGGCTAAAGTGGCGCTGGTTAAAACTGTCGAATGAGAACCGGACCAAAGCGCGCGCGATAAAATTTGCGATGCGTCGATGGGAGATGATGTCAACGTTTGCCCCATATGCTCCCCTTCCATGTAGGTCACATAGCCGGCACTTTTAGCGGCAGCACCCAACATGAATTCAAGCTCTGCCGGTATCTTGGCGAGGCGCCGGTTCAGCGAGGAAACTTTCGATTTTTGAGCAGCATCATTGCACTGGGCCGACAGCAAATCTATCTCCAAAGTGTTAAATTTTTCCACAATATCTAAGCGCAATTGTGCAACGTCAGCGTGTTCAAGAGACTTAGATAAAGACAAAAATAATTGTGAAAACAAACCGGTCAATTCTTCATAGGCCACACGAAATAGACTTTGATTTGAAGCTGGAATCAACGACAAAATTTTAGCAAAATCGCGCACTAAAATTTTAATTTGAAACAAGCCTAGCGAAACACCAAAATGCCGTGTGGCGATATCTGTCATGGCATGAGCTTCATCGATTATCCACAAATCCATATCGGGGATAATTTGAGCAAAAGCTACATCTTTTTCACTGCCGGTATTAATACGCAAATTTCTGTCGGCGCACAAAAGCGAATGGTTCACAATTAACACATCGGCATTTTTGGCTGCTTGCCGCATTTTCGTGACATGGCATTCCGAATACAAAGGACAGTTTTGCCCCAGACAAGTGTCGGATTTGGCATTTAACTCCGACCAATAAGGCGAGTCGTCGGGCATGTCTTCGATTTCAGCACGATCCCCGGTTTTCGTGTGTAAAATAAATTCTTGAATACGATCGAGTAACTGGTTGTTTTTTGCATGCAACAAATCGCCATTTGGCCTAAAGTCCTCGGCTTTCAAGAGACAAAGGTAATTAGAACGCCCTTTCATGAGCATGACGTGTTTGTGAGCACCGCTAATGTCTTTGATGGCATCAAGCGCTAAGGGCAAATCTTTTTGAAACAATTGATCTTGCAAAGTTTTGGTCGCAGTTGAAATCAACACCTTGGCGTCCATCAACAATGCCACCGCCAAATAAGCAAGCGACTTGCCGGTTCCGGTCCCTGCCTCTACGACGAGTCTCCCCTTTTCCTCTTCCAGCATATCAGCAATTGCCAGCGACATTTGTGTTTGCGCCAAACGCGGCTCGTAATTCGGCAGCCTTTTTGACAAGGGACCTTCTTGTTCAAAGAAATGCTGCAACTGCTTTTTAAGATGGGACATTTTATTTAATCGCGAAAATTATTAAAGGAAAGCTCTATGGTAAATTCTTTTTCTCTTAAAGAGGCTATGACTTCTTGTAGATCGTCTCGCTTTTTTCCAGTGACGCGCACGCTTTCACCCTGGATAGCCGGCGTTACTTTTAAACTTTTGTCGTCTTTAATCATTTGGACAACTTTTTTGGCATTGTCTTTATCGATACCTTGTTTCATCTCGATGTTCATGCGCCATTTTTGACCGCCTGCAGGTTCTGCTTTTTTGCAATCCAAAAACTTAAGCGAAAGTTTACGTTTAATAAATTTTTCGCGCAAAACTTCAGCTGCAGCATTCACCCGATCTTCGCTGTTGGCGACGATAGTAAAACCTTTTTCAGTTCGCTCTAATTCTACTCCTGTTCCGCGAAAATCGAAGCGAGTGCCTAATTCTCGTTCTGCTTGATCAAAAGCATTTTGCACTTCATGTAAATTAACTTCGGAAACTACATCAAAAGAAGGCATGTTGACTCCTAAAAATAAAAGAACACTACATCAAAAGCGAACTACCAATATCCCTTCGATATTGTACGCCGACAAAAGAGATGCAAGCTAAGTATTTGTAGCAATTGTGAATCGCAATCTGCAAATTTTCACCGCTTGCCACGCATGAGAGTACACGACCTGAGGCAGTTACCAAAGGGCCTTCTGCGCTTTTTTTGATGCCTGCAAAAAATATTTCTGCCTTCACGCGATTTTAAAACAGCTTCTGTTCGATACGCCTCTTGGTTCCATGATCGCGATTGCCGACGAACAAGATTTACACCTATTGGAATTTGTAGAATACCCAGGCGTTCACGAAGCAGAAATTTGATTTGTGGGTCGTAAGCGTTCACACCGATTTGCATAGCATCGTCGGTTAAGGTTTTCTTGTCATTGTGACCCGGGGCCAAGGCCCCAGGCTAGCAAAAATCACGCCTAATGGCGTTAAATCTGAATAACAAAAATTTTGTACGAGTTTAGGTGTAGTGGGATTTTCTTCGACGCCGCTACTGCTACTGCCGCCGCAGCCGCATTCGCTGATGTACTGCTGCTAATACATGCGCTGCTGCTATCATTGATACACACGCTGATACTGTTGTTGTTACTGCTTTTTCTACTGCCAGCTTTACTTCTTCTGATGATTTTGATGTCAGCATAGTTATCACCGATTCTGCTGCTGTTTTTACCGATAACAGTACCATTACTGCTGCCCCGATCTTTATGGCGCTTTCAGAACGCATCAACCCCTGTAGGTCATCCGCGTTGGGAACAGCAACCGGATTCGCTGCTTCGGCAAAAGAACCATGTGAAAAAATTAAAATACTTAAAATAAATGCACTTTTTTTAAACATCTTTAAACCTGTGTAATATAAAAGCAATAACTTGCCTATATACAAAAAATATTCAAATGCAACCACTTATTCTGTGCTCGTTCAGTGCGCCAAAAGTTAAGCCTTAAAGCCTGGCGCGCAACTTATCGACCATATTTGTCTTTTCCCAAGTGAAAGTATCTTCGTTGCGTCCAAAGTGCCCATAAGCAGCAGTTTGCTCATAAATTGGCCTTAGCAAATTCAAATGTTCCACCAACCCTGCTGGCGTAAGAGGAAATACTTCCCGCACTGCGCGTTCTAGTTTCTCGTCGTCAACTTGCGAGGTACCAAAGGTTTCCACCATGATGCTAACCGGTTCAGCCACACCAATAGCATAAGCCAATTGAACTTCGCAACGTTTAGCAAGGCCCGCAGCAACAATATTTTTAGCAACATAACGCGCCATGTACGCCGCTGAGCGATCCACTTTTGAGGGATCTTTCCCCGAAAAAGCACCTCCGCCATGACGTCCCATACCGCCGTAAGTATCCACAATGATTTTGCGTCCAGTCACGCCGGTGTCGCCCATGGGACCGCCAATTATAAACTGTCCCGTTGGATTAATGTGGTAACGAATTTTGGGCATCATCAAAGATGCAGGCACGACTTTTTTAATCACTTCTTCAATCACCGCTTCACGCAAAGGGCCAATAGCAATATCTGGCGTATGTTGTGTGGAAATTACCACGGTGTCGATGCCAACAGGCCGGCCATCTTCGTAGGCAACGGTTACTTGTGTTTTGCCATCTGGTCTGACCCATGGCAAAATTTTCTGGTGACGCACATCCGCCAAACGACGTGCTAGGCGATGGGCATAGGCAATTGGTGTGGGCATTAATTCGTCAGTCTCATCACAGGCATAACCAAACATCATGCCTTGATCGCCAGCGCCTTGCTCTTTTCCAACGGCAGCATCCACGCCCAGAGCAATATCGCTTGATTGGCCTTCAATGGCGACTAATACGCCGCAAGTAAAGCCATCGAATCCGGTGTCTGACGATGTGTAACCAATTTTTTTAATGGTGTTGCGCACCACAGAAGGTACGTCGACCCAGGCGCTGGTTCTAACTTCGCCCGCAACAATGCAAACGCCTGTCTTAAACAACGTTTCCACGGCGCATCTGGCGTTTCGATCCACCTTAAGCAGAGCATCTAAAACAGCATCAGAAACCTGATCCGCCATTTTGTCAGGGTGTCCTTCGGTTACAGATTCGCTGGTAAATAAATATGGGTGCGTTCTCATGGTTTTTCCTTGTGCAGAGGAGCGGGAGGACTGTAATAACAACTGCGAATTTAAAAAACAACCGATCAACCGATGCCTCATTTAAAAAACTGCAGACCTTCGGCATTGACAGACCGCGTGATTTTATACACCTTCACAGCCGATTGCCGACATAGCTCAGTTGGTAGAGCAACTGTTTCGTAAACAGTAGGTCGCCAGTTCGATTCTGGCTGTCGGCTCCATATATGCACAACAAAGACAAATTTGAGGCCTGGTTAAAAAACAAACCAAGACGGCTGATTGATTTTTCCTGAACGCTTGATTTAGGCTGATGCATGTATGCGATTTCGCATGCCTACAATATAAGAGCCGCGCGCGCTTCCCCTAGAAAAAGTAGCGCGAACGGCAACCCGTTAAGGTCTGTGCCCCAAGTATGGCATAGACCTCAGGTTGTCAAATGAAGCGGTTCTCCAAACGGAGAGCATCATGGAAAAAAAGAAATAGCAACCAGCGAAGTCAGCAAGCGCATCTACACACTAAGAGGATGTAAGGTCATGTTGGACAATGACTTAGCAGATATTTATGAGGTCGAAACCAAAGCCTTGAAGCGAGCTGTGAGAAGAAATTTGGAACGGTTTCCAGAAGATTTTATGTTCGAGCCTACAATGCAAGAGATTGAAACTTTGAGGTGCCAAATTGGTACCTCAAAGGTGGAAAACTTTTCTGAGGCCGATACCAGGCCGTGTTTGAGGTCACAAATTGTGACCTCAAAGCCCGAGAGCAAATCTATTGGGCGCGGAGGCAATCGATATACCCCTTTCGCGTTCACCGAGTTAGGCGTTGCTATGTTGTCTAGCGTGCTCGGCAGTGAGAGAGCCATAGAAATCAACATTGAAATCATGCGGGCTTTTGTTCAGCTTCGAAAAGAACAAAGAGCCCCCCAGCAAGATTTAAATCACAAATTTGAGTCCTTGGAAAAAATGTTCCAGGTAAGATTCGACAAACTCGATGCCCATTTTCAAAATCATGCTCCCGCCACTCAGACTCAGACAAAACAGGCCCCCGTCAATATCATTAAAAATACCGTTGCGCGGCATTTTGGACGACGGGATCATACAACCATCATGCACGCGTATCGTAAAATACTCGACGCTTCTGAGAAAAATACTTTGATTCGGACAGCAATCGCTACGCTTCAGAAGGAAATCCAACCGTTGATATTATAAGTAAAACAGCACAAACTTAATTGCTCTGCACCAAAACTCCTTGAATGCAGAGCACTCAAGTAGCTCAACAAAGGTTTTAAATGGATCCTATTTTAGTAAAAGCGACTCTCGAGGATTATCCGACCATGCAAAACATGGCGCGTTTCTATGTCTACGACATGTCGCGCTACTGTGGACGAGTTCCAGGAGTTTTTGATTGGTCATGCCCAGAAAACGGCTTGTACGAATGCGTTGATCTTCAACTTTATTTTATTGAACCCAACCGACATGCCTTTTACGTTAAGGTCGGCACAGAAAAAGCAGGTTTTGCTTTGATTAATAAACTAGGTACGACGCCAGATGTAGATTGGAATATCGGCGAGTTTTTTGTTCTGGCAAAATTTCAAGATTCAGGAATAGGTCAACAAATAGCGAAACAACTTTTTGAAAAATTTCCTGGCGTTTGGGAAGTTGCCGCCATGTTAGAAAATACCGGCGCCTACAAATTTTGGCACAAAGCAATTACCCGTTATACGGGTGGATCTTTTACTGAAAAACAAACCACGATTCAAAAGCCAGAACCGCATTCTATGTTAGTTTTTCGCTTTGAGTTACCATACCCAAAGACAGTAAGCGTTCACGCCCCTTTCTCATGCCAGCGCGTTCGAGCTGTTCTTTCAAAACTTCAAACGAAATCCAAGCTGCGCACCAAATGGCTGCTGGTAAGCAATCGCATTTCCGTAATTGGGGTTCACCTTAATCGGATTACCTTTTAAGTTACGCGCATACTTTAGCTGATCAAAAGTTCCACCTTCAATCGGTCTAACATTGTCGTAAGTATAGGAGTCATCGTATGCGACTGGTGCTTGATTGTTGGTTATATTATACAAAGCAGCAAAGATTTCCGCCGTTACGCCTTCGGTAATATGATAGCCAATGCCGACATTTAAATCCGCTCCCCATGTCCACGGAGTACGACCACCTGCGCCGCGAGGTAAAATAAAGATTTCATCGGCACCGTAAACCATATCACTACCCAGCACTTCATAGGGCGAACCGCTTTGCACGTATCCCGACAAACCAATATTGAAAAACAAAGGTACATTAACGCCGTAGTCTTTCAGCGAAGCTTTATAGAAACCGCTAACCTTCATGCGATGTCGTCTATCTTGCGGCAAATATCCCATGCGATTGATCAAGAGCTGCGGCAAATCAAATTGACTAGTCAAGTTGGGATCAAGTTGACCGTTGTTGGCCGAGAATAAACCCGGATAATTTCCCCAAGCCCACGACACCACATAAGTGGCCAGCATCATGAAATGTTCCGATACTTTTTTGTCGACGCGAAACTGCAACTGCCAAAGATCACGCACAGGTTTTGGAAATTCATTGACACGTGGCAACAAACTAATTAATTTTCCAAGCTGCGCACTTTTGGCAGGATCCTTTTCGTGCAACATTTGTTGACGTAACTGATACATCGAATTGATGTCGTAATCTCCAGGATTAGCGAACACATAAGTATTACCGCCATCGACGGACATGTCCTCGATGACACGTCCCATATAGCGATAAACGCCGGCGACACCAAACACCCACGACGGTACCGGCTCGATATCGGCACTGAGCACAAATTCATCGGAGTATTGTCCTTTAATTCCCGGCGCGACAATAGAATCTTCACCACCAAGCGACTGATCATCTTTACCATCATTAAACTGTTCACATTGTTTGGCGGGGTTGGTCACGTTAATTGGCTTAAGTTCATTACCATTTTCATTTTTGCATTTTGTTCGATCCCAAAATCCAATCTTGCTGCCTTCACCACCGAAGGCACGCTCATTTATGTCCAGGGGAATCGACTCGTAAAAACGACCGTAATTCATACGAATAGCACTCTTGCCGTTACCCATAATATCCCAAACCAAACCCGCCCGAGGCGCCCAATTATCCAAAACAGAGAATTTGTACGCTAACTGATCCCATTCTGCTGGGCTCTTGACACCAAAGAAATTTTGCCCTTCCCAGCGAAGACCGTAGTTCAAAACCAAGTTAGGGGTCGGATTCCAGCTGTCGCCTACAAAGGCGCCCCAATTTAGTGTTTGCGCCGTAGATTGAATCTGATCAACGACTTTTCCTGTCACGGTATATAGGTTACCCTTGAAATAACCTTCGTCTACGAAATCCTGAAAAGCACCTCTGTAGTCACCTTCACCAGTATAACCATGACGGCGATGCGCTTGAAGCTGCTCTAAGTCAATGCCGTATTTAAACTGATGCAGACCAGCGATCTCAAATAGGTTGGTAAACATTACTTTTTCTGCGAAACGAAAGAGACTAAAATCTGCCCAATTACCAAAACCATTTCTGGAATAATTTTGGGTTGGACATTTGGGGATTCCTGGGGAAAATTCACCATTGCATTCAGCGGGGACAGGGCCACTCTCAGGAGCAAATTTTTCCCAAACTTTATCGAGACCAAGATAAGAACTTCCTTGATAGACGGCACCAATTCTTGCTTTATCAAGATTGCTGGCTTCCCCTAATGGATTATAAATATTTTTTTGATAATGGGTTCCTAGATAAGCATCGACTTTAAATTTATCGTTAAAGTATTTTCCCGCAAAATTATAAACCCCTGAAACAAAATTGCCGCTGGTTTGCTGAAATTGAAATGTCTCTGGACCACCGCGCATACCACGAGACGGTGAATCGTTATCAAACGGATTAGTCACCGCGCCGCTGAACAACGTCGGCGATCCTCTAATACCCAAACTGTGACGATTATTGTTGTTGATGGCGTGGGTTAATTTTAACGTATATTGATGAGACTGAGCCAGTGAGCTATAACTGTCTCTAAACGCAGGTTCATCACTCATAACCAAATTTTTATCTATTATATCTATCACAGGCCTGACTTCGCGAATCCACTCGTCGCTTTGAATCTCGGGAGAATAACCGACGTGAAACCACAACTTATCCTTGATAATAGGGCCACCAAATTCAAATCCAAAATTTAAATAATTGTACAGCCGATTGCGACTCACCAAAGATTCGGTGGCACGCTGAACTATCTTTGGAATTACTTGCAAGAAACGAGGACGCCAATAAGTGAAAACGCTACCATGAAATTCATTGCTTCCACTCTTGGTCACAGCGTTGACAAAACCACCGGTAGCGCGGCCAAATTCAGGACCGTAACCACCTTCTTTGATATCGAATTGATCGATAAACTCGAGAACAAGTCTGGTACCTAGCAAGCCCGTAGATGGATCTGTGGTATTTAATCCGTCGATAACGTAGGTATTTTCAGGAGAAGTCGCACCACCAACAGCAGTACCGTAAGCATCTCCGCCGGAGGTTGGCAAAACTTTCATGGCATTGTCAAAATTTCTATCTCGACCCATGGGAACATTTTCAATATATTCTTTTGTCACAGTCACGCCAATAGTACTGGATGCCACGTCGATATTAGGGGCTTTTTCATTGATGGTATAAACTTCACCAGCCGCTGCTGACATAGAAATACCCATATTTATATTAACAGTACGATCGACGCTGACAACAACACCGGTACGCTCACTCACGACACCAGCAAACATGGCGGTTATGGTGTATGTTCCTGGTGGCAGATTGCTTATGGTGTAGAAGCCGGCTTCATCCGTCAAGGCCGCCACTTCACCCTGCATGACAGTTGACGTCGCTACCACGGTAACGCCGCCCATCGGTTCTTGTTTATCCGTTTCGGTTACTACGCCACGGACATTTCCTGTAGTACCAGCAAAGACCATGGTTGAAAATAAACTTGCCATCAAAAAGATTCTTATCAAACCCATGTTTTGCCTCTTTCGCTATGACTCTGTCTTAAGAAGAAAAATTGCTGCGATCCCAGTCCCATTTTTATTTTTGTACTTGTTCATCAATCTTACCAGGATATATTTGTTTTTAGGCCACTCCTTTCCCGTGGCTAGATCAATGCGAATTGCAGGTCCCGGATTTAAGTAAACTGGTACATCAGGCATTGGAACGAAGCCGCCCTCCGCGCGGTAAGAAACAATATAAAAATTGGCGTCCACGACTTTCCATTCTATACCGTCAGCACTTTCAGTAATTTCAACGATACCTGCAACCTGTTTAAAATCTGTCACCACGGGGATTTTATTTTCATAAGCTTCACGACCGACACTATGATCAGATACAATCGTTTCGATTAAATCTCCCTCGAGAATTTGAGAAAAGCTTAAGACAATGAAAGAGCCCTTCACGGGCATTTGATAATTATTAGTAAGTTCTGTAGTCAGTTCACCTTCTGGTTTGGGTAGAATAGACTGCGCTATTTTTTTAAGGGCCTGCGGTGATTCACCAACAAAATCAGGTTTATCCTTCATGCCGATGCCAGCACCGACTAACCGAGGCTCAGAGAAAGTACCCTTGCCACCACATTGAAGTAATAACAAGGATAAAAGCCCAACCAGTATTATTTTTTTCATTTCATTTCACCTTGCGTTGGCACTAATTCTTTTAGTTGCAAGGCCACCGTCGTCACCCCTAGGCTTCTTGCTTGACCCATCCAACTCACTACTTCGCCATAAGGAATTTCATTTTCAGTGGCTATAAATAATTTCTTGTCACTTCTTAGTTGCATCAGCTCACGAATCTGTTTGGAAAATTCCTGTCTCGTCACTGATTTTTGATTTAAAAGTACAGAGCCATCGGCAAATAACTCTAAAATAAGCTGCTCGTTACTGAGCACCACACTATCTTCAAGCTCGGCAGGCTTAGGAATTGCATCCGGAACATAAGTGGCATCTCCGGGGCTAATCACCATAAAAATAATTAAGAGCACTAAAACAACATCAACCAAAGGCGTAATATTAATTTCAGCCTTTACTGAACCTTTTTTTCCACCAACGGATGCTGCCATCTTTATGGTTCCTCCTCGGAGATTGCGCTCACAAATCCTGCCTCTGAGACACCAACATCTCGAAGTGCAGTTAAGATTGTACGAATATTGGAAAACTGCAGGCTCTTGTCTGCCGATAGATAAACAGGACGAAAGGGATTTTTACTGAGCTCTTGCTCAAGCTTGGTTTTGAGATCTTTTTCTTCTACTAGTTCTTTGCCAAAATAAATTTGCCCGGTGCGTTTCACGTTGATTTTGAGATCTTCGCCCATGGCATTTATTTTTTGCGGATCAATCGCTTTGGGCAATTCCAGGCCTTCGCTTAAAAGTGGAGTCACCACCATAAAAATAATTAAAAGCACTAAAACAACGTCGACTAAAGGCGTAATATTAATGGCAGCATCAGGACCACTTTTTTTACCCTTGATGCGCTTTTTACGACCATCCGTATCAATCATTTCCAGTCTTCTTAAAATTTTTATGTTCATCCGTGTCAGCCTTTGTTGCCACTTAAAACAACCGCTTCCACCATCTCAGAAGCAACTTCATCCATATCGACCACTAATTTATCCACAGTGCCGCTAAAATAATTATAAAGCGCAACTGCTGGAATGGCGACAAGAAGACCAAATGCTGTCACGACCAATGCTTCGGAAATACCCGCACTCACCGTAGACAAACCGCCAGAACCTGTTTTTGACATGGAGTGAAAGGCGTTAATAATACCCAGCACCGTTCCAAACAAACCGACGAATGGCGCCGTCGAAGCAATGGTAGCTAAACCGCCAAGACCTTTTTTAAGCACATCAGTTTGACGCTCAATCGATCGCTCAACAGCGCGATTAATGCCGACCACCAAATCAAGTGCATCAAGCTGGTTTGATTTGCGCATAAAGGCACCTGAAGCAGCCTCGACCACACTGGCGAGTGGCGTATCAGCATGTGCTTTGGCAATTTCTTGCGCTCTTGCAAGCGAATTGCCGCCTCCTTCTTGCAATAATTCACGCAAAGCTTTGACAAGCAAATGCGCAACCTTGCGACCTTTATTAAAATAGCGCCAACGCTCAATGCTCACACCCACCACGTAAATTGACATTCCTAGCAAAATAAAAACCACGATTTTCGCTGAAAACCCCATGGCGTTCCACATTTCAACCAAACTAAATCCCATAACTACCCCTTCAGGTTAAAGTTAAAATAAACCGGAAAACAGGCTGGCACGGCCGTGCTTCCTGCAACATAAGGTTCATATCGCCACTTCATTACTGCTCTTTCGACTGCACCATTAAATACCGGAGAACCGCGCAATATTTTTGCGCTGGTTACATAGCCTTTATCGGAAATACATACGCGAGCCGCAATAGTTGCCGACAGTCCCTGCGTCCGAGCTTCTGGGGGAAACACGGGAGCATCCCCTGAAAGTTTTTGCTGAGGTCGCACCAGGACCTTGGCGGGAATGTCTGACAGAACGCCACCTACGACGCCACCAACCACGCCACCTTCAACGCCTCCCTCCATGCCGCCCTCGATAAGCGGTTTATCCTCGGGTTTAGGTAATTCTTTAGGCGTTTTGTCTGGTTCTTTTAATACGTCTGGCTCTTTGGGTTTTACTTCATCTTTTGGCTTTGTTTCTGCTGTTCCACCAGGAGGAGGCGGCGGTGGTGGCGGTGCCGAGTCAAAAATTTCGACGGGCAGAACGGGAGCAGGCAATTGTTTAATAACAATTAACGGCGCTGCCATAATCATCAAGATCATGGCAACGTGCAACACAAAAGACAAGGTCACAGGTTTAGAAGCAGTTTTAACATACGACGTCTGATGCGAAAAATAAGAATCAAACATATGCTTCTTTACCCAATTCTTTTAGCTGGTAAACTGAAGTGCTTTTCGTTGGCGCCTTTCTCGATCTTAATTTTTCCAGATAGCGTTGGGCTGCCAGCAAATCCTTTTGAGCGTCATTTTGATTTACCTGACGCGTGGCGCGTTCTCTCAGCAGCAAACCTGCATAAACTAACGCTGATGGATGCTTAGGATCTTTGCGATCAACCTCGAGAGCAGCATCTAATCCTAGGTTGGCAACGCGAAGCGCTTGAGCAGGATCACTCAAACCGCCAGAACGCAACCACTCCCAACACAAAATCGCTTTCGAAGCATAAAGCTGCATGTCGTTCGGTCTTAATTTGTTCCTCGTTTCATAAGTATCCAGTGCTGCCTGATAATTTCCTCGACGCAGTTCGATCATACCCAGCAGCCGCAAAGTCTCTACATTTTGCGGAGAAGCAGCTGCGCGCGCCTGATAAAATCTCGCAGCATCGTCAAGTCGATCAGCTTGCGTCCACGCATCCAGCATCACACCAGCTAATTCTTTATCGTCTGGATTTTCTGCCAGCACTTTACTTAAATTTTCAATAGCGAGACGATAGTGTCGATCCGTTTCTGCTGTTAGTGTGGCTTCCTTCGCGGCCCCTAAGTGGGCATATCCCAGATTTCGTCTAATCTCGCTGTTTGCCGGGGACATCTGCATGGCGTGATTATAATGAGTGATCGCTTCGGCAAATTGCTTATTTAGATACGAGCGATAGCCTTGATCGGCGCTCACCCGTGCTTCAAAATAATTACAGGCAGACAAAGATAAAACCGCAAGCAATGCTACCGTGCTGCCTAATAAAATTTTATGATAACGACTGAAACTTATATGCATCATGTGAACTCTCTCGTATTTTTTAAAAGAGACTCCCGAATTAGATGCATAAACAATTTTCTCTACGGTACACTATCGGCCAGCCAGAGGATGGTGCCTTATTCTTCCTGCAGAGCTTTTTCTAAATTTTCCCATTGTTGCACTAGATTTTGCAATTGAGAACTTAACTGTCCTTGCTCATCTTGCAATTTTTTAACATCGGCAACTGCTCTTTTCTCAAAAAAACCTGGCAAGCAAAACTCAGTTTCGATTTCTTTTTGGCGACTTTCCAGTTTGGCAATTTGCTGAGTCACTTTTTCCAGTTCTGCTTCTATTTTACGTTTATCGGATCGTTTTTGTTTACTATCAGCAAATTGTTTTTTTCTATCGTCCTTATTGGTCGAGTCCCAATTCTGCTCGCTTTTTGCTTTTTTCATAAGCGCTTGAGCATCTAAATGATCGTCGCCAGAAGCAGTTAAATATTCCTCAAACGTTCCTTTATAATCACTGATACCCTTGGGGGTAATCTCAACAATCCGAGTAGCTAGTTCCGAGACAAACCAACGATCATGGGAAACAAAGAGCAAGGTTCCCTCATAGGTTTTCAAAGCACTCACCAGCGATTCAATGGTTTCAACGTCTAAATGATTGGTGGGTTCATCTAAAATCAAAACGTTAGGTTTTAAAATCATCAATCTTGCTAAATCAAGTCGAGCAATTTCACCTCCCGAAAGATGCGAAATGGATTTTAAAGCATCGTCACCGGAAAATAAAACTCTTCCCAAAAAACTACGCACGAATCCTAATGCTTGTTCCTGACAAAATTGCCACAGCCATGCCTGCGCAGTTCCTTTATTTTTTTTAAAATCGGTATCGTGATCTTGTGCAAAATATCCCAGTTGAGCTTCGTGTCCCCAAACAAATTTGCCTTCGTCAGCCTTCACTTCTCCCATTAATATTTTGAGCAATGTTGATTTACCAACTCCGTTAGGACCAATAATAGCAACTCGATCGCCACGACGAATATCAACGCTTAAGTTACTTAAGACTTTTTTATCACCGTATGATTTTGAAAGCGCCTCTACTTTTAAAGCATCGCGACCACTTGGTCTTTTTAGCGCAAATTGGAAGTTGGGATATTGGCGACTCGAAAGTTTCAACTCCGGTATTTCAATTTTTTCGATTTGTTTGATGCGACTTTGTGCCTGCCTAGCCTTACTTGCTTTGGCTCCGAATCTATCCACAAAAGATTGTTTGTGAGCAATTACCGCTTTGATACCGGCCAGTTCGGCTTCTTTTTGTGCGCGTATCAATTTTTTTGCTTTTTCAAACGCAGTATAGTTACCGGTATACGGTGTCACGGTTCCATAATCGATATCGAGAATATGGGTACAAACCCTGTCTAAAAATCTTCTGTCATGCGAGATAACGATGACTGCGCCTTTAAAATTAACCAAATATTTTTCTAGCCAACGAATAGTCACGATGTCCAAGTGATTGGTGGGCTCATCAAGCATGAGCATATCAGGAGACGAGATCAAGACTTGCGCAAATAAAACCCGCAGCTTAAAACCACCAGATAAAGTCGAGAGCGGCAGCTCATGCACCGACATTTCAATGCCAAGACCAACCAATATTTCTGCGGATCTAGATTTCAGCGTGTAACCATCATTCTGAGCAATAATTTCCATCAGCTCATCCAGCCGATGAGCGTCGGGATTTTCCGTCGACAACAGTTTATCTTGTTCCTGCATAGCCTCGTAGACACGCTTGTCTCCGCTCATGACAGACTCAATAATAATTTCATGATCGTTCATGAACTGATCTTGCTTGAGCGCACCCCAGGTAACATCTTTGGGAATATGCACTCGACCATCGCTGGCAGCCTCTTCCCCAGATAAAATTCGCATCATGGTGGACTTGCCCGAACCATTCGCTCCCACAAGGCCATAACGCTCGCCGCGATTTAAATTAAGCGAGACATTTTCGAAGAGGACGCGCTGTCCCATCATTTTTTGCAAATTTGTTATAGCTATCATCGATACATCCAATCACACAAGGAACAGTCTACTCATTCAATTTGTTAACATCTACATGCGTAGCATCTTCACATTCACGTTTTTTTTGAGCTTTCATTTAACAGTTTTTGCGCAGAGTAACCGATTTGAACTCGGTGTACAAGAATACGACATTTTAAATCTAGAAGCTGCTCTAAAACACTTTGAAGCAGCCCTTGAAGAACTTCTTGTCACCAAGCAAAATCAGTCTACGAAAAATCTTTTGGCAAAGGTCTTGCTTTACCAGGCAGCAACTTACTTCTTTTTAAATGACTTGGATACTGCAAAAACTAAGATCGCTGAGGGGCTCAAATACCACAATATTTGCGCCATTGATGGCCTAAAACTCCCCAGTTTGCTTTATGATTACTGTACGCAAATACTCTTAGAGACAGAGAAACAGAGCGAAGATAAAGCTGCCCAAAACATCCTCGACATCCACAAACAAATAGCCCAAAAAAACCTGGAGAAAATTGCCTGGAAGAACCAAAAAAGTACATCGCTTCGGCAAACTGGTGTCTGGGTGATGGCTTCTTCTTCCTTACCCTTAAGTCTGGGAATTGGTTTTGGCGTTGCTGCTTTTTTTGCCAAACAAGAATTTCAGCAAAATCTAAACAACAGCACGCCAGCTGCTTGGAGAAACTATGCCGTCGGCGCTGATGTCTCCTTAGCATGTGCCGCTGTCCTCGTCACCACAGGTCTCATATTGTACTTACTCAATCAAGAATTGGATTAAAGGTTTTTATGGCACGCCTGAGCTTACTTTATGTTTTATTACTCTCTAGTTGCACCATCGACTACGCAATTAACAACCAAACCGCCGACGATGCTCAAACTTTGCATGTAAAAATAGCTGAGATTTGTCAAAATGATGACACTTGTGAACCAGGTTCAAAATGCGTCGAGCCCATATTCGAGAATTGCCAAAATGATATTAACTGTGCTTTGCATCGCACCCGTGGTGACTTAAAAGCCAAGTGCAGAAAAGTGTGCGACCTAAATATCGTGCCAACGGAGTGCCCGTCGAAGCAGCGCTGCGTTTTTCATGTGGATTCAAAAAATGGGGTTTGCCTAAATGGACTCTGCGATAGCGACGAAGATTGCGGAAAAAACAACACGCTTACCAACAAATGCCTCGATAAAATCAATGGCCCTAAAAGCGGCATATGCGCGCTCCGCTGCGATCCTTTACGTTGCAATAAAGGAACTTGCCCTGATTGTCCAGCTGCGCAAACTGCTTGCGAACTCATACGCGGCACCGCTGATTTTATTTGTATCTCCGGTGGCGACGCTCCAGCTTTTTCTCCCTGTGATGAGGAAAAAACCTTATGCCAACCGGGGCATTTTTGTCACCAAGATCAATGCATTCCCTACTGCGACACCAAACAACAACCAACAACTTGTGTCAACAATACTCGGTGCCGTCCTTTTTTTGCAGATTCAGAAATTGGCTTCTGTGAAAATAAAGAATCTGATTAGCTCTCTTTCTTTTCAGGGTAC
Organism: Myxococcales bacterium; assembly: GCA_947445025.1. Taxonomy (GTDB): domain Bacteria; phylum Myxococcota; class UBA727; order UBA727; family JABDBI01; genus JAHFEG01. The sequence goes on along the minus strand of CANFCB010000015.1, from coordinate 7,605 downwards.
CACTCTTGAATCATGCGTGAAATCTCGTGAGCTTGCGCAGCAGAAGAGATATTAAACTTGGACTGATAAACGTACACGTCTGCGCGCTTTTTATAACGACGAATACTGATTTTAGGTTCACGGTATTCTTTGGTTTTTGGGTCCATTTCTTGATACAAAAACATCAGCGTGCACCAGGCACCTTTTGAAAGGACGTGCCTTTTAATCTCTTTGACTTTGAGCTCGCCTTCTTCTTCCCAATTCACCGTCAACAAATCGATTGCTTCTGACATAAATTATCCTTTTTTAAAGCTGCAATAAGCAGCAAGGCCGAAACAGTAACATATTACTTGTCCGGCCTTGTAGAGATTTCAAGAAACAAATGGCAATTATTTCTTCTTAGCAACTGCGCTCTTCGCGCCTGCTTTAGATGCCTTCATTGGATTCTTGCTAGCTTCTTCAATTGTGGCTCCACCAACTCCAGGAAGTGATTTAGGTTTACGCGTAGAAACTTTAATCTCTACCACTTTGCCTTTAGATCCTGGCACTGCGCCGCGCACCAAAATCAAATTTTCCTCGGGCATGAGACGAATCACGCGCAGATTCTTCATGGTCACCAATTCATCACCCATGTGGCCGGCCATGCGCTTGCCTTTTAAAACCTTTCCAGGTTGAGCGCGCATACCAATGGATCCACCATGGCGAAAAGTTTCATGGGTACCATGACTTGCAGGAAATCCTGCGAAATTATGGCGTTTCATAACACCAGCAAAACCTTTACCTTTGCTGACACCAGCGATATCGAGAGACAAAACGCCTTCAAAAAATTCAAGGCCGATCTTTGCTCCAATCTCATATTTTGCTAATTCTGTTTCATCAACGCGAAACTCACTTAAAAAGCGGGTTGGCTCTACGTTGGCTTTTTTAAAATGACCTTTGGTGGGCATGTTAACAAGCTTTTGGCGAATATGACCGAAGCCAAGTTGCAGTGCTGTGTACCCGTCTCTTTCCATGGTTTTTTTGGAAACCACAAAGTTTGGATCCATTTTTAACACCGTCACTGGAACGCGAACACCTTCTTCAATAAAAATTTGTGTCATTCCTAATTTCGTGGCCATGATTCCCATTGTCATAAACTATGCTCCATAAAGTCGTTCACGATCTGATTCAATTTAACCGTCAGAGGACTTTGATTGAGGCCTTATGGTGCATTTTGAGGCATCGGTCAACAGAGTCTTTACCGGCTATTTTGTAAAAAAGGTGTTGACAGTTAGAGCCCTAATTACTAAAGCTTTTGACATTGCTGGGCTCGTAGCTCAATTGGTAGAGCAATGGACTCTTAATCCGGCGGTTGTAGGTTCAATTCCCACCGGGCCCACCACAAAACAATCCTTATAGTACACAGAATTTCCACCCTATGGGTGGCGGCGCTGTTGCGTAAATGGGGCCATTTTGTTAGAGGCAAAAAATCATGAAGTCTTCAAAAACATTTACGTGTTTAGTGAAATACGAACTCGACCTCAACCAATTGGAACATTTCCGCGAATATGCTCGGACATGGATTAGCCTGATTGAGAAATATGGCGGAACACATCACGGCTATTTTCTTCCTGGCGAAGCCGGCGACCTTATGCCAGACCCTACATTTAGCTTTCCTGGCTTAGGAAAGCAGGGCCCAGACAACCTAGCCGTAGCCCTGTTCAGTTTTCCGGATGTTGAGAGCTACGAAAATTATCGACGGCTTGTTGTCGACGATCCTCTTTGCAAGGAAATCACAGAAAAGTTCAATGCAGCAAAGAGCTTTATAGGGTACGAGCGCAATTTCTTGGTGCCTATTTTTCGATGAGAAAACTTAAGCGACCAGCACGTAGTCCTGCTCCACCAGCTCACCCCCTTTCTTGGCGCTTGATTTCACTTGCAAGAAAATTGAGTGTCTCTTGGATCATACTGTTTGCAGCGTAAGCGGCCTCTATTTTGCGACAAGCATACAAGATGGTCGTGTGATCCCGTTGTCCAAAATGCGTACCAATCTCACTGAAACTCATCTGCATTTGTTTTCGTATTAAATAAATCGCAATTTGCCTGGGCAACGAAATTGCTTTTGTTCGCCGAGCAGACTTGAAGTCTTCGATTTTAAGTCCCCAGTGCCGAGCAACAATATTTTGAATCATGCTGACAGGATCTTGTGGTTTCTCGTTTCTCGATTGAGTTTCAAATTGATTAAATTTTTGTCGAAGCATCTTTAGTTCGCTTTCCAAAGATTCAAATTTGGGAACCCAATCCAACTGCTGCACTTTGGGTTGTTTTCGAAGCTGAACAAAAGCCCGCATGATTTCAATATTGATTTCTATTGCTCTCTCACTGCCGAGTACGCTAGACAACATAGCAACGCCTAACTCGGTGAACGCAAAAGGTGCATGACGGCTGCCTCCATGTTGTTTGGAAGAGTTTTTTAAACTTGATATCGCAATCTGCGATTTCAAGTTTTCGATTTCTTCCTTGGTTGTTTTAAACATGAAATCGTCAGGAAAACGTTTGATATTTCTTTTTACTGCCTCATTTAAAAGTCCGGTTTTAACCTTGTAGCTTTCTGCCAAATCGCTATCCAGCATGACCTGAGTTCCTCTCAGGATGTAGATGCGTTTGCTAACTTCGTTTTCTAATATTTCGATTTTTACCATGATGCTCTCCTGTGGAGAGCCGCGCTTGACAACTCGTCGCTGGGCACAGTATATCTGTCCCAACTGTAACAGGTTGCCGTACTCTCAAAATGTTGTGATGGAGAGAGTGCGGCTCTTTAATTGTCCCAGTCTAGAACACAAGTTTTTTACGCTGCATCAGGCGAATGACTGACTCTGCCTCCCAATTGCGGGAATAGTAAAAATCTTCTCCGCGTTTTTCCTGTTTCATACAGGAGAAGCGGCAATGATAAAGTCTTCTAAACTATCTATATTCAGTTTTGTACTCTTGATGAGCCTGGGCTCCAATCTGTACGCATGGGATCTGTCGGGGCTGGCCACACCTAAAAGCTTGGCAATCATCGCAACTACCTATGGCCTGTCCACAGCAGTTTCTAATTTTCTTTGGGCTTTTCGCTGGAACAAACATGCAGGAGTTTCAGATGAGACAAGCGCCAAAATACAAGAGGCGGGTGGCATTTCTGCTGCTATAGAATGTCTTATTTTGGGATTCATGATCCCGTTGATAGCCTATCAATACCGCAAGAAACATCCCACCATTGCCGGTACGCAAGCATGACCAGGCTACATTGCCCTGGTTGTTAAAATTATTTTAAACGATTTTCTAAGATTGTCTTTTTCCTCGGCTATGCTATACACCAGTCCATCAAGCGCCCGTAGCTCAGCTGGATAGAGCATCAGACTACGAATCTGGGGGTCACACGTTCGAATCGTGTCGGGCGCACCACTGCTATGAGAAGTTCAGCTTTTTTGTGTGGCGCTGGCCCGAATATCGGCAATCATTTTTGCTCGATCCGCCGCAGCAAAAATAGCGCTGCCAGCCACAAACACGTCAGCACCAGCTCTTGCTGTAATATCCGCAGTTTTGGGTTCAATTCCACCATCAACTTCGATGTGGCATTTAGTGTTGACTGCTTGATCCAGCATTTGGCGGATTTTTCTAATTTTGGCCACAGGTTCTGATAAAAACTTTTGATGGGCGAAGCCAGGGTTAACGGTCATAACCAAGACCGTATCTAAATCATTCAGCACATATTTGAGACAATCTTCCGAAGTCGCCGGATTTAAAGCAACACCGGCTTTTTTCCCAAGCAAGCGGATGCCTTGCAACGTGCGTTGCAGGTGCGTGCAGCTTTCGGCGTGGATAGTGATTTGGTCGGCGCCAGCTTTGGCAAAGCGCTCAATCCAACGCTCAGGATCGACTATCATTAGATGAACATCAATGAATTTTTGCGTGCATCTACGTACAGCTTCAACCATGATGGGCCCAAAGGTAATATTGGGGACATAGACACCGTCCATGACGTCGACATGTATCCAGTCTGCGCCAGCCGCTTCGACGGATTTAATTTCTTGTTCTAAAATACAAAGATCCGCAGAAAGAATCGATGCAGCTATTAGTACCATGGTTGTCCCCTCTCTTTAATCGTACTCTTTCTTTAACCTAACCGCAAAAAAAGCATCGCAATCATGCCGGTGGGGCCACAGCCGCACTTCAAGTTGGTCGTTAATGGCGTCTGCGGGTAACCAAGGCAAACTTGAAGCGGGATTTTCGCGGATAAAGTTTGGGTGTTTGGCTAAAAAGGCGGCAATTTGTTCCGAGCCTTCTTGCGGCAAGGGAGAGCATACTGAGTAAACCAAAGAGCCTGCGACTCTTAGGATTTTTGCTGCACTGTCGAGCAATTCACTTTGCAGGGCCAAAAGTTTTTCCAAGTTTTCCGCCGTGTGTTTTAGCTTGATCTCCGGATGCCTTCGGATAGTACCAAGTCCAGAGCAGGGTGCGTCGAGCAAAATAGCGTCGACCTGGCCTTGAAACTTGGGGTCCTCAGCCAGAGTGCGCGCGTCTTTCACCACTGTTTTAATGCTCAATTTCATGCGCCGGGCATTGTCTTGAATGCGCCGGATTTTGGCATCGCTGACATCAACGGCAAAGACATGGGATTTAGGCTCGGCGATCTTTTTCAAAATCATCGATTTGGAACCTGGAGCCGCGCAATAGTCAATAATGGTCGACGCTACAGTACAAGAAGGATTGACCAACAAGGCCGCCACTTGACTGGCCGGATCCTGCACCATGAAATCACCGTTCTGAAAACCAGCGATCTCTGTGGGCGATCCACCCTTTTGCATACAGACTGCCGAAGGCACAAAGGCATGCTTTTCACCTAATAAAAGTTGGGGGTTTTCCTGAAACATGCGCAACCAAACTTTGGGCCTTTGATTCATAGCTTCGCAGGCCAAGCGCCATTCACACGCAGGCAGGGCCTGAGAAATTGCTTGCACCAAGGTGAGTGGCAGTCCAAACGCTTGGCTTAGTTTTTCCACATTAATTTCATCTTCAGGCTGAAGCGTTAAATGCATGGGCGACCCCAAACGTCGCAAAATCAGGTTGGTAAACCCAGCCAAGTATGGCCTTTTACGTTTGACTTCATTGACCGCAGTATTGACTGCAGCATGAGCCGGTATTTTCTCGCTCAAATGCTGCAACTGATAAGCAGCCACCAATAAATGGGGCAGCAAAATAGTGTCGATTTTCTGGCCGGGCTTTTCCAGGGCACGACGCAAACTCTGCTCTAAAGAACTGGCCCAGCGAATGGTGCCATAGGTAAGCTCAGTGCATAGGCCTTTATCTAGAGCAGACAGCGCTGCTTCGTCCATGGCTTGAGAGAGCGCCAGATTGGAAAAAGAGTTTTGCTCTAAAACTTTGGCAACCACTTTTGCAGCAACTCTTCGGGGGTTAGAGCTATTTTTTTGAGATTTTACTTGAGGCATGAGACTCACAAAATATTAAAATACATTCGATTAATTCATCGCGATCGAAATCGAGCGGGACAACATGTGCAGAGCCCTCGAAAAACCGTTGTGAATAGGGGGATACGATATTGTTTTGCAGAAGTTTAGCAGTTTTTAAAGAGTTAACCGTGCGATCGTGGGTTCCAAACAGCGCCAAGGTGGGACAAGTAATTCGCGAAAGACTTTGCGTGGCTTTTTGTATTAAGCAGCTTAGTTGCGTCAGTGCTTTAACCGGGATTTTGTCATAGGAAGGGTTTTCTTTGCGAGCGTCTGCATCTAAAATATCCCCGCCTTTTTGAGCTTTAGGCAGAAACCAACCGTGACCAATCTGCATTTTGCTTAACCAAACAGCCAGTTTTCCATAAAAGCGCAAATGAAAAGCAGGAGCAATCAACACTAGTTTATCAACCTGTTCAGGGTGAGACACGGCAAGCAAAGTGGCTAAAAGTCCGCCCATGGAAAAACCAATCACAATGCGCGGTTTTCCTGCAGGCAAAGAATTGAGCGCTTCCTCAGCAGCGGCTATCCAATTGTCTGCGGAAATTTTATTCAAATGCTGCGGAGTTTCACCATGTCCGGCCAGCAGAGGCGCGAAACAAGTAAAACCCGCTTGGTGCAAGGCATCCGCCAGGGGCTTTAGTTCATAAGGAGTGCCAGTAAAACCATGCAAGAGCAAGACCGAACCGCGTGTACCCTCAAGGCGAAAAGCCTTAGGAGACGATTTGGGCAAAGCGCGCACCATTAATGCACAACCAAAGGACCAAAGCTCTGCGGATGCTGAATAGGCCGGCGCGAAGCAAAGCCTTCCTCGACAGAATGCCAGTGCGAAACTGCTTTATCTCCTGACTGCCAGCACAGGTAGATCGGCTGGCGATACAGCTCTGACAAAAAGTCGATGCGCGCAGGAAAGACGCTTTTGACAATAGCGCCGTAGCAATGCATTTCCAAAACTTCCTCACGGATTTCAGATTCGATTTCTTTTAGGCGTTTTTGTTTTTGCTTAAGCGTATTTCTGGGTTTGGGAGGAGTGTCGCTTATCTCTTGCATTGATCCTAGTGCTGTTTCTTGCGTGGCAACTTTGCGTTTTGCTGTGCTTTCTTGCAGCAGTTGGCCTTCGGCCACGAGCGAATGAATCCTGACGAAATGGTCTTTAATCAAGGGCAAAAAGACGTTGGCTTCTTGTAATGTAATGGTGCGAAACATCATAGCAGGCCTATCTTAACCATCTGGCAGTTTTGGGCAAGAGAAAAAAAGTAAAATATCGGCAAAGTTTATAGTGTTATCAGTTCTTTGGTGGATAGAATTGAAATAGAGATTAGTTTTTTTTGTTACACTAAAAGCAGTGAATTTTCACACGAAGGAAAACAAGATGCAAAAGCCTGCTCCCAAGTCCAAACAATCCACTGACAATCAAGCAACATCCATGGGATACCCCAGCATTGAAGCATTACTTGAACAAAATAAGCCAGATTTAACTGACATGCTTGCGCATCATCAACAATTAGTTGAGCTGTCACAGGTAAGGGCTGGAATTCCCAAAGAAAAAGCCGCGGCCAAAAGTGCGGCGTTGGCCTATGATCAATTTTTTGATCTCTTCAGCAGCTTGTTACAGGTAAAACAAAAAATGATCGATGAGCAAATGCCAAAAAAGGCAGCGCTGAAGAAGAAGTAGTCGGTTCAGATTTAATCCAGCCCTAGTGTACAAAATTTGGGTGCATTACCCGGGGTTCACAGACGGACGTCTATTTCACCACCCGGGGTACCGCGCTTAAGCGCTTAACCCCAGGCTACCTAAATGACGCCTGCGGCGTCGAATACAAATTAAAACATAATCGTTCACACCGCTTTGTATCTGGATTTATTCCCCCTTAGAAATACTGTTGATAAAGTCTAAATCCCCCTTAGAAAAAGGGGGTAGGGGGATTTTCTTCGACGCTGCTGCGTCCAGCCCTAGTGTACAAAATTTGGGTGCATTTCTGCGCAGCCCAGGTTTCCAGGCGGGATTCTGTGCATCTGCAAACGGCACCTCGCTAAAATGCTGAAGCTCATCTTTAATCGCCGTATTCAATTGTCTTCCAGTCAGGTTGATAGGATAACTGAAAACAATCATTTCGATTAAATCATAATCCAGTAA
>CANFCB010000014.1 GCA_947445025.1 Myxococcales bacterium | reverse complement strand
TGATTCTCTTCAAGAGATTTAATAGCCCGCCTCAGCGTACTCACACAAATACCCAACTGCAAACTCAACTCTTTTTGCTTGAGCACAAATTCGCCATTCACAGCTCGTGGCAACAGCGAAAGCTCTGCCCAAACAAACCTGGCACGTAGCGATAGTTTTGAATTACGAAATATATCTATAGGGATGCAAACCTTGTTTGACATAATTTACTCCGGACAAAGCTTTTAAGAAAAAGCTTTACAAGCAGAACCGGAGTGTTAATTTTCGCCCCGGTTCTAGTTATAGACCTGCCGCGCCGAATCTTTTGTCGAGAATATGGGCGCGGTATTTGTTTTGATGGACACCGTGCCCAGCAACCAAATACATAAACATCATAAATTAAAAGCTAAATTAAAAGCAATAGGTTGTTTAAAATAAATTTTGGGATCGTCACTAGTTCTCGAAGGCGAAGCAATCCAGAGCAAAAAAAACTGGACTGCAACGTCGCTTCGCTCATCGCAGAGACGAATTGAAAACGATCCACGTGGAACTGGATGCCAGCCAGCACTTGCATGAAATCTGTGACACGATCTGGGCCATGTTTTTGAATCAAATTTTGGCATTGCGTGCGAATTGACGAGACAAAATCAGCATGCCCATACTCCAGTGTTATGGTACCAAAACATGCGTAGAAATTATGCGCAAAGAGGAGTCTGCCACGTGTCAAAAAAAATAATTTTGGCGATTGATCAAGGGACAACCGGAACGACTGCGTTAATTTTAGATCAAGCGCTGCAAGTTTTGGGCAAGGACAATGTTGAGTTTGCTCAGGTTTTTCCAAAGCCTGGCTGGGTTGAGCACCGCGCGCAAGATATTTGGCAGTCGATTCATCAGGCTGTAGACAATTGTTTGAATAAGGCCTCAGTGAAGGCAAGTGAAATCGCAGCGATTGGCATTACCAATCAACGCGAAACTACATGTCTTTTTCGCAGAGACGGATCGCCTTTGCATAATTTTATTGTGTGGCAATGCCGGCGGACTGCGGAAATTTGTGAAGACTTAAAAAGGCGCGGCCTAGAAGAAACGATTAAGCATCAAACCGGACTAGTTCTCGATCCTTATTTTTCCGCAACTAAACTCATGTGGTTATTTGAACACGCTAAAGACGCTAAAAAAATGGCAGAGCAGGGTGATGCCCTGTTTGGAACAGTTAATACTTGGCTACTCTATCAGCTAACCGGACAGATGGTTCATGCCACCGACGCTACTAATGCCAGTCGTACGCTCATGATGGATTTGAGTACTTGTCAGTGGGACGATAAACTTTTGTCTTTTTTTGGTGTTCCTAAAAATTGTTTGCCGGCGATTTATGGAAATAGTCATATTTACGGGCACACCAAAGGATTATCTTTTTTGCCTGATGGTATTCCTATTGCAGGGATGGCGGGGGATCAGCAAGCAGCATTATTTGGTCAGGCATGTTTTGAAGCAGGCGAAGCAAAGGCCACTTACGGCACGGGTTGTTTTATTTTGTTAAACACAGGTAAAAAAATAATTCGCTCCCAGAATGGACTCTTAACCTCGGTTGCGATTAAGTTGGGAGAAGAGGTTCAGTATTGTTTAGAAGGTTCTGCTTTCATCGCTGGTGCAGCGGTGCAGTGGCTGAAGGATGGTTTAGGCATGATTAAAAAATCCTCAGAAATAGAAGCACTGGCGGCGCAAGTGTCAGATAGTGGCGATGTCGCATTTGTTCCCGCGCTTTCTGGACTCGGTGCTCCCTATTGGCAACCTCATGCCAAAGGGCTTTTGTGCGGAATTTCTCGAGATACCACCAAAGCACATATCGCCAGAGCAGTGCTCGAAGGGATTGCTTTGCAAAATCGCGATATGATGGAAGTGATGCAGCAGGAAGGCGGAGCTGTGCGCCATATTAAGGTCGACGGCGGTGCCTGCGCCAATAATTTGTTGATGCAATTTCAAGCGGATGTTTTACAGATTCCCTGCATGCGGCCGCACATTTTAGAAACAACTGCTTTGGGTGCTGCTGCGCTTGCCGGTTTATCGGTCGGTATTTTTTCAAATAAGGCTGCTTTCAGAGATCTCGCCATTGCAAAAACAGTTTTTTCGCCGACGATGGCGCAAGAAGTGTTGCAAAAACATTTGAACAAATGGAGAAAAGCGATTGCAAGGGTGCAAGTCAATTGAACATAGAATCTATCAATGAAATGACCAATCATTTGGTGAAAATCGTCGAAACCGCTCCAATGTGGCTTTCTGCACTTGTTTTATTTTTTGCAACTTGGATAGAATATGTTTTCCCGCCTTTTCCCGGCGACACTATTTTAGTCGCAGGCGGTTTTTTTGCGGCGCGCGGCGCTGTCTCGCTGTATGTGACTTTTATTGTTTTGGTTCTTGGTTCGGTTTCGGGTTGTATGCTGGCGTGGTGGATTGGGCATGCAGCGCTTCGTTTTCCTCAAAGCTATAAATTGCTTTTAAAATTAATTAAGCCTGACAATTTGGTGCGTCTTGAGAATTTATATAAGCGTTACGGTATTTTGATATTAGTGCTGAATCGATTTTTGCCAGGCGTTCGCGGTGTTTTTATGATTGCCGCGGGCCTTGCCAAAATTCCGCTAAGGCTGGTGGTAATCTGGGGCACGATTTCAGCCATATTTTGGAATAGCTTATTAATTATGGTTGGTTACTTTTTCAGCGACAATTTAGCATCTCTCCTCGAGTTGGTAAGTAAATATACAAAAGCAGTGCTGATTTTATTGGGAACACTTTTTTTGGTGTGGCTGTTGGTGAGGCTGTTTAAAAAAAGAAATTTTTAAATATACAAATCAATCAATTCTGTGTTGCTGTGAAACTTTCCTTGCGGTTCAATATTGGTTCGCGTAAAAGCTTAAGGATGGTTTTTATTGTAGCAATCGATGGCCCAGTCGGGTCTGGAAAAAGTTCAGTCGCCAAAGCAGTAGCCAAAGAGCTTGGGTTTGCTTACGTGGACACGGGCGCGATTTATCGTGCCTTGGCCCTGGCTGCCTTAGAAGCAAAAGTTTCTTGGCAAGACCACGAGGCGTTAGCGAATTTGGCAGAATCCCTCGAGATTTCTTTTTTACCAAGTCCATGTGGTCAAAAAACACTGCTGAATAAAATCGACGTTTCCCAAAAAATTCGCACCGAAGAAATTAGCCAAGGTTCTTCTGTGGTTAGTCAATACGCTGAAGTTCGCTCGCGCTTGTTGGCTTTGCAAAGGCGGCTTGGTGAAGAGTCAAAATCGGGAGCGGTTTTGGAGGGCCGTGACATAGGAACGGTGGTGTTTCCCCATGCCGACATTAAAATTTTTCTAAGTGCTAGCGACGAAGAACGTGCGGAACGTCGTTTTTTAGAAATTACACAGCGTGGTGAACCAGCAGTTTATGCTGCCGTGCTTGCTGGTTTAAAAGAACGCGACGAGCGTGACGAAAAACGGGAAGCTGCACCATTGTTTGCCGCAGCAGATGCTATTTTAATTGATACCGACGGACTGGTGCAACGCCAAGTGATTGAACAAATTAAAAGCCATATCAAAAAGGTTTATCAAAAATGAGTATTTTGCGCGCCGTCAAAGGTATGAACGATCTATTTTGCCCTGAATTAAATATGTGGCAAAAAATTGAAAAAACCGCGGCCGAGATATTTTCTGCTTATGGATTTCAAGAAATTCGCACGCCCATTTTAGAAGAACTAAGCTTATATGTTCGAGGCGTTGGCGAAGAGAGTGATATAGTCGCTAAAGAAATGTACGCCTTAAAAGATCGTGATGAAAAAATGCTTTCTTTAAGACCAGAGGGCACTGCCGGCGTTGTTCGCGCAGTCATCGAAAATAGTAAGGTAGGCTTAGACGGCGAGCTGAAATCTTTTTATATCGGTCCCATGTTTCGTCGTGAACGTCCTCAAAAAGGACGGCTCAGGCAGTTTCATCAAATTGGTGCCGAGTTTTTTGGTGTTGCCGAAGCGTCTGTTGACGTTGAAGTCATTGCCATGCTGCATGATTTTCTGGCTGCATTAGGGCTGCAAGATTTGAAACTGATTTTAAATACGCTGGGTCAGCCCGAAGAGCGTGTTGATTATCTTAAAGCATTGTACGACTACTTTGTCTTGCACAGCGATAACATATGCTCTGATTGTCAAAGACGCTTGCAGAAAAATACGCTACGTATCCTGGATTGCAAGCAGCCTCAATGTGTCAAAATCTCTGAAGACGCGCCGCTTATTTTGGCATTTTTATCGGAAGAATCGCTAGAACATTTTAATGAGGTGCAAGCCGGACTCACCAGATTATCGATTCCTTACGAGGTTTCTCCGCGCTTGGTGCGTGGCCTAGATTATTATAATCGCACTGTTTTTGAAATAGTAGCAAGTTCGGGTCTGGGTGCACAAAATGCTGTGGCTGCCGGTGGACGCTACGATGGCTTAGTCAAAAAATTAGGCGGTAGCGATGTGCCAGCTTTTGGTTTTGCTGCAGGTATCGAACGCATTGTACTGTTGCTCATCGAGCAATCTGGTGCTGCCCAAGCAATTCCCCTAGACGTGGTTTTGGTTTATGCCGACAGCATAGGTAAAGAAAAAGCCTTCGAGCTTTTGTATCAACTACGTCGAAAAAATATAAAAGCCGATTTGGATCATAAAAGCCGTAGCGTTAAAGCGCAAATGCGCAGGGCTGATCGACTGGGCAGTAAAACCGTACTTGTTATCGGTGAAAAAGAAGTTCAGGAACAAAGTGGACAACTTAAACTGTTGAGTACAGGGGAAACCTTAAGTGTTTCTCTGGTGTGTTCGGCTATTGAAGAAGCGCTGCAAATAAACTGAAATTTAAAATTTGGTGAGGGTGAAATGAGTTATAAAATGTCGACGCGTCGAAAGCTGGCGATTGCCACTTGGAGTTCACCAAAAGAAGGAAATATATATGGTAAACTCACCATCGATATGCGAGGCGCACTTGGCTATATGCGTTATCTGCGCGAAGAAAAGGGTGAAAAAATAAGTATCACCCATTTGGTGGGCAGAGCTGCGGGCTTGGCGTTGAAAGAAGCACCAGACTTGAATGGCCGTATTGTTTTTGGAAAGTACATTCCACATGAGACGGTGGATTTGGCTTTTTTAGTCGCGCTTCCTGACGGGGCGGATCTTGCTAAGTTTAAAGTGTGCAACATTGATCAAAAAACTACTGTCGAAATTGCCCATGAATTGACCGAAGGCGCTTTAGCTTTGCGTAATGGCAAAAATACTGACTTTCAAAAAAGCACAAGAGCGCTCAAGTATTTGCCGGTTTGGCTGCTGCGACCAGTGCTATGGGCGACAGGCTATATTACCGCAGCGATGGGATTTGATATGAAACCATTTGGTCTGGAACGGTTTCCTTTTGGTGTTTGTATTGTGACCAGCGTCGGCATGCTCGGGATTGATGAAGGTTTTGCTCCACCTACCCCATTTGCGCGCGTGCCAATTTACCTCGTGGTGACGCGTGTGAAAGACCGACCTGTTGTGGATGACGGGCAAATCGTGATTCGCCCAGAACTGGATTTGATGGCAACCATCGATCATCGCTTCATGGATGGTTTCCAAGGCGCAGTTTTAGCCAAGACCGTTCGCCACTTTTTACAAAGCCCTTGGCTCATGGATGGTTATACCGAAAAACCATTCAAGTAATTTGTTAAAAAAAATTAGGGCATATGTTAGGCTCAATCGATATCTTTCGATCGTGAGGGGCAACAATGTTAGAAAAAATACATCATCCATCTGAAGAAATATTGCAAACATCAGGCAGTTCTTTTAAAAAAATTACCTACGGAATTGTCATCGGTATTTTTTCTTACGCCGTAAGCTATGTCGTTAGTATCGTTATTGCTCGCGTATTGGGCGCTAAAATATTTGGTGATTACGCGGCAACCATCTCTGCTTTGTTAATGATTGCTGGCTTTAGTTTGCTGGGCGCAGATGCAGGACTAGGACGATTTATTCCAAGCTATTTGACAAACCAAGACTACGCGGGTTCTAGTGGATATATCCGCCATTACACCAAAAGAATTTTGCTGATCCATGCGGTTATTTTTACGATTGGTATTATGGTGTCGCTGATTCTGTATTATTTAACCGGTGAGCATATACTAAATATTAAAAGCACCCATCCATTTTTTTTCTTTATTTGGGGCGTTCCCTTGTTAGCCTTATTTTCGTATATGCTAAAATTTATTCGTGCCAGCGGCCATGGCAATGCTTATTTGTTGCTATCAGGAGTACTCAAACCGCTGTTAAGCTTAATTGTGTTAGGCATATTTGTGCTTTTTATCAGGGCATTCACAATTCCTGAAACATTAGTTGTTTATTTTTTAGCCGTCTTCGGTTCGGCGGTGATTGCTTTAATTTTTTCCTACCTAAAAACAAAATTAGCTACCATTAAAAAGCAAATTCCCCGTTATGAATACGTCACTTGGAAACCGGTTGTTTATCAGCTCTTTTTTCTAGTCATATCTACTTCTTATGGAAAAACTATTTTGTTATTAGCGGCGACTGCCTTTGATAAAGATCCGAAAACTGCGGGGTTTATTGCTGCAGTTTTTACTATTAGCAGTTTAATTTTTGTCATAAACAGTTCTATTTATGCCATTAGTGGTCCGAAGATATCTGTGGCTGTCATCAGTAAAAACAAAAAAGAAATTACTTCCCTGCTGTTAAACGGAGTGATTTCCAATGGACTTATCAATGGGGGCATTTTTCTGGTTATATTGATCTGGGGTGACAGATGGCTGTTGCATTTTGGTAGCGAATTTATCGAGGCTCATCTGATGTTGATTATTGTCAGCGGGGCTATTTTTATGCTAACCGTGGCTTCACCGCTTGCTTGGATTTTTCAACAATCAGGTAGCTTGAAGGAATACACGTATTTCTCTTTTGTTAATTCAGTTATTTATGTGATTGTGTGTTGCCTTGTTGCGCATTTTTTTGGAGGATTTGCCGCGGTAATTGTCTATGCCTTGATGCAAGCAAGCGTGATCATTTACCTGCTCACACTAGCTGTTCGAATCTGGAATAAACCTGAATTTATGCATTAAAATATCTTATAATTTTTTCATAAACACAATCGTTTCGATGGCGGGTGTGCCGCCAAAAAAATCTATAGGTAAAATTTGCTCAACTTGGTAGCCATGTTGTAAAAATGTTTTAAGATCTTTGGCCATGGCGTCGGGGTCGCAAGAAACAAGTACCACTTTGGGCGCCTGCAGTTGTGCCAAAGTTTCTGCTTGCTGCATTAAACCTTTTTTGGGAGGGTCTATAACCATGCCGCTCACAGGAGATACAGTAGAAAGAAGCGCGGCAATTTCTTCCATGGGTTTCAGATAAATTTGAATCCCAAGTTGTTGTAAAGAACTCAGGCAAGCAGGCGCAGACTCTACGGCAACGATACTATGCACACCTTGAGCTAAAAGTGCCTTAGAAAAACCGCCCACACCGGCATAGCCGTCGATAAACCACCCTTCAGTGGTTTCTTTTGTTAAATAATCCGCGACGATTTGATACATGAGCTTTGCTTGTTCGGGGTCGGTTTGGCAAAAAGAGTCTGCATCTACAGCGGCGCCTCCTTCCAGAGGTGTTAGCAATTCAGGGCCACAGCGACGATGAGTGATTCCGCCAAGAATACTGTTGGTTTCCTCGGAATCGACGCGTTCGCAAACGGAATACAAAACACCAGTATCTACCAGGTTTTGCAGGCTTACAAACTGCGCCGCAGAAGCAGCTTTTCGGCTTACCAAAATTACGGCAACGCCTTCAACTCCGACACGTAAAATCACAGCGCGTAAACCTGGAATTTGCTTAGTATCGATTTCAAATTTTTGTGCGTTCAGTGTTTGCAACAAAAAAGCCAAAGCTTCTCGGATCGAAGCATGCAAGTAAGGACAGGCGTTTGCCGAAACTAACTTGTGCGAATATGGGACGTAAACACCAACGGTAATATCGCCGGTGTTGCCGCCCACCATGAGTTTCACTTTTTGACGATAGCCAAAGTTTTCCGGGTGGGGCAGTACGTCGTCTACATCGATAGCAATATTTTGATCAAGCAGGGCGCGCTCGATACGACTTTTTTTAATTTCAAAGGCAAGCGACAGGTCCGCCTCGTGCAAAGGGCAGGCGGGACAAGGGCCTTGATGCGGGCAAGTGCGCTCGATATGCACCGGGCCTTTTTCGTGATACTGCGAGGTGCGACAAACCAATAATTGCCGACTCGCGAAAACGCGTTCGACAATTGCTGAAACGTGATCGCCAGGCAAGGCGCCTCTGACCGCGACGTCAACAGTGTAACCGTCATTATCTAATACGCCACGGCCGCGGCCTTCATCGTCCATGCCTTCGATGTCAATCGTGATATTTTCTCCAACGCTGGGAAGTGTCATGGTACAGACTTCTTTTTCAGTCTTTGTTTGATGCGCTTGCCATAGCCAGCTTTATTTTCTTGCCTGGTGCGGCCAATACCTAAGGCATCGCTGGGAACGTTTTTGGTGATAGTGCTGCCTGCTGCTATGTAAGCATCGCTTTCAATCGATAAAGGAGCGACGAGAGTGCTGTTGGAGCCGATAAAAACATCTTCGCCCAGAACGGTGCGATGTTTTTGGAAACCATCATAGTTGCAAGTAATGGTGCCGGCTCCAATATTGGAATTGGCGCCAACCTCGGCGTCGCCAATATAGGCCAGGTGATTGGCTTTGGCATTTTTTTGAAAGCGCGATTTTTTGACTTCGACAAAGTTACCGATTTTAACAGATTCTTCTAAATGTGTTTCGGGTCTGAGACGCGCGAATGGGCCTACTTTCGCCTTAGGGCCAATAAAAGCATTTTCGCAAATAGAGTAAGCAAAAATGCGTGCACCTTCTTGGACCTCGGTATCGGTCAATATTACACCAGTCTCAATGTAGACGTGACCTCCTATTTTGCATTTCCCACGCAAGTGTACGCCTGGCTCCAAAGTGACGTCTTTGCTTAGCAAAACGTCGCTGTCGATGTAGATAGTGTCAGGCGCTTTGCAGGAAACCCCTTCAGACATCCAGTATTCGGTAATTCGTTTTTGTAATAAAGTTTCAGCAAAGGCCAGTTGCATTTGATCGTTGATACCCAATGCTTCTGCAGAACTAATGGCAATGTCGGGGATGGGATATTCTTTGGCCGCATCGGCAATTAAATCTGTTAAATAGAATTCCTTTTTGGTGTTATGGGATTGCAGATTTTCTATAGAAGATTTTAAAAACTCAGCATCGAAAGCATATATGGCGGGGTTAACTTCGCAGATGGCTTTTTGCTCGAAAGTCGCTTCGTTCTCTTCCACGATACCTACCACCTGATTGTGATGGTTGCGCAAAATACGACCATACCCGGTTGGATTTGCTAAAGTAGTGGTCAAAAGCGCCACTTTTGCTTTGGAGGTTTTCCTTAGATGGCAAATCTCTTGTAGGCTGCTTTCTTTTAATAAAGGCGTATCGCCACACAAAACCAAAACAGTACCGTTAAAATCTTTTAGAAAAGGCAAAGCAGCTTTAACGGCATGTCCGGTTCCTTTAGGGTCTGACTGCAAAGCAAAAACAATTTGATCGCCATAACGAGAAGACAAAGTTGTTTCGATTTCTTTGGCTTGATGTCCGACCACCACCACCACGGGGTTGCTCTTCATTTGTAAAGCATTAGCAATGGGCCAGGCACACATTGGTTGACCACAGACCGGGTGGAGCATTTTAGAAACAGTGCTTTTCATGCGTGTGCTTTTACCAGCACAAAGAATAATGCAGGCAATTTTCATAGACATAAAATTTTACCTTTTTAAAAAATTAAACAGAGATGAGGCCATTATCGATTAGGCGAACCCGGGGATTGTCCCCGATGTAGGCTGCGAGAAGAAGACGAGCTGAGGTATTGATGTTATCCCCTAGAGGTAAAAGCGTTTTTAAGTCGACAAAATGTGCGTAATCTAATTGCATACCGGGGGTATGGTTAATTAATGAAGCGGTAAGCGATAAGAGCTCGCTTGTTTTTGTGTAACCATTTTTGACAGCATTCTGAACGCTTAAAATGGCGTGGAAAAGACAGGCAGCGGTTTCTTGTTGCTCTGGACATAAATAGGTGTTGCGCGAGGACATTGCCAGTCCATTTGCTTCTCGAATAATGGGCATAGTGAGGATTTCTGTGGGCAACCGCAAATCACGACACATTTGCTTAATTAGAAATGACTGCTGAAAATCCTTTTCCCCAAAAAAAGCCAGGGTAGGTTTCATTAGTTCAAATAAAATATGAACGGCCGTTAAGACACCGTTAAAGTGTCCTGGCCTGGTGCGACCACAATATTTTTTAGTGAGCAGACCGCCATCGACTTTTGTTTGAAATGAGCTGGGATATAAATCTACCGCTTTTGGGTGAAAAATAACGTCGACACCTGCTTTTTTACAGAGTTCAAGGTCTCGCTCGAAAGGTTTTGGATAGGTGTCAAGGTCTTCATTTTGACCAAACTGGAGAGGATTTACAAATATAGAAACCACTGTTTTTTGCGTTCGCTTGCGCGCTTCTTCAATCAAAGATAAGTGGCCTTTATGTAGGCAGCCCATGGTGGCAACAACGCCTATGCTTTGCTCTGTTAAAGTCCATTGCTGGGCAATTTTATGCATTTTTGACGGTGAAGATACGATCCTGCAAGTGTCGTCCATGTGGATGTCCTTTTGCTATTCAATAATAAAATTTCGTGGATTGACGGCGAACCCGTTTTTCCAAACTTCATAGTGTAAATGTGGACCGGTGCTGCGACCTGAATTTCCTAAAAAAGCAATAGTGTCTCCTTTTTTCACGTAATCACCGATTTGAACATTGTAGCTTTGCAAGTGTCCATATTGTGTGACCAAACCGTGTCCGTGGTCGATACGAAGCAAATTGCCATAGGCGCCATTTCTGCCAACAAAAAGAACATGACCTGCGGCCGGGGCGACAATTTTTGTGCCAGTAGCCGCGGCGATGTCGATGCCCGCATGCAAGGCCTGGTTTCCCGTGTAGGGATCGACTCTTGGACCAAAAGGACTGCTAATCCAACCTTTGCTTGGCCAAATGCTTGGCACTTTACTGAGTAAGGTTTTTTGAAAAGCAAAATAGTCGACGAGAGAAGAAAGCGATTTGAGTTGTCGCTCAGTTTCTTCACCAAGACCTTCTAAGCGGCTTGCGAAGATAGATTCTTGTAAAGAAGCAAGGTCTAGGCCGCTTGGTAATTCAAAGGCGAGCATTTTTTGGTTGAGATTGTGCTGGGCATTAGCTTCTTCTAGAGAAGCAATGCTTAAGCCTTTTTTAGCATTTTCCAGCGAGGTCAGAGTGCGCAATTTTTCATCAAGGTTATTGAGAGCAACCAGACGTTGCTCCATTTGCGTCATTTTTTCATTGGCCAAGTGTAATTGTTTTTTAAGAGAAGAAGACTCTTTTTGTTGCGCGCGCGTTTCAAATCCCTGACTCAAAATATAAGCGTAGTGAATTAAAAAAATAAATAAAACGGCAAACATAATCCAGATCGGCAACGATGGTGCTTTTTCTTTATTCATTGTGAATGGTCAGAGTCGTTGTTCGATCGGTGTTGTTGGTGAGGCGAATGTTTTCCATATTGGTAACATCAGATGTTAAATTGTCGTAAATGTAGACTAAAACAACGGTGATATTGTCGTCCCCTCCTCGATGATTAGCGAGATCTATAAGCAATTTAGGAACTTCATGTAAATAATTTTCAGATAAAATGCTGTGGATTTCTTGATCGGCAACCAAAGTAGTTAGACCGTCCGTGCACAATAAAAAAGTATCTTGAGGCCATGTTCTTAAAGCAATCATGTCGACATCGACGTCATCTTCAAAACCGACAGAGCGTGTAATGATATTACGAAATCGACTGGAACGCGCTTGCTCGATGGTGATCAAGCCCGCTTTTAGTTGCTCATTGACGAGCGAATGATCTTCAGAAAGTTGCATAATTTGATCGTTGCGGATCAAGTAGGCGCGGCTGTCACCTACATGAGCGATAAAGGCATGTTCATTGTGCAATAACAATGCCGTAGCCGTGGTACCCATGCCATGAAGATTGGCGTTGGCTTGGCTTTGTTCGTGAACTTCGTGACAGGCGCCTCTTAATGCATCGCTTAAAAGTTTGGCAATTGGACTTTTTTCCAGATTTTCGAGGTCATAAACGGCGTCTAGCTTTAGAATGTCCTGGTGCGTTTGGATAATTTGCTGGATAGTATTGACTGTGACTTTGGAGGCAGTTTGCCCTCCTGCGTGTCCACCCATGCCATCTGCTACCAAGAAAAGGTTTAAGCTGTGCTGCGTCAGGTAGTTGTCTTCATTTCGCTCGCGCTTTTTTCCGACATCGGAAAAGCCAAAGCTTAAGGCGCGCAATTCATTCGTTGTCACCAAAAATCCTTATTTAATAGGTTAACGCTGTCGTATTGACCATTACCTTGCGATAAAGCGAACAAGAATGCAAGTCAGGCATGGTAAGCGTTAGAGCAGTTATTTTTTTAAAAAATGGAGCTCATAATGATCGCTATTCAACAAAGGTTCCAGTCGTTTATTGTCGAGCAATTTCCTTTTGTTTACAAAATCCTATTGTCTATTTGGCAAGAATGCGCGCGCGAATCGCACTCAATAAATAAATTGCGGCAAGATTTTATAGCCGCTTTGCAAAAACAATTAACCATTGACGCTTCTCTCACTTTTGAAACCACCCCATTTGTGATGGCAAAAACGCGTATTGAATACGCACATCAGAATTTGCTGGAAAGCATGAACGGTTTTTTTGATCGAGAAGAAATCAAAGCAACTTTCAGCAAATCTGAAAAGTTGTGGATGCTGCAAGGCATGATTTTGACCAGGGCGGTTGATAATCGTTTGAAACGCTTGTTTTTGTCGGGAGAGATGGACTATCAGGGTAGAGGTTTTCAGGGCAAGGGCTTTCGATCTTTAGGACAAGAAGCGATTTATGCCGCGGCTTTGAAGCTGCAGCGAGGAAAAAAATACCAAATTTCGGGAACTTATAAGGGCGATATCGTGGCGCCAGTCATTCGTGACTTGGGTGTGGTGCTGGCTTTTACTGATGACGATTTGGAGCTTGCGCTCAATGGGCAAGTTGGCAAAGAGGGCCTGCCGATGTGGGGAAAAGATCTACACGTCGGAGACATTGATCGAGGTGTTTTACCGCCGGCGGCACCCTTGGCAATTGGTACTTGCACTGCTGCGGGCATGGCTTTTGCCATGCAACTGCGAGAAGAAAACCGCATAGCCGTAAGCTTTATAGGAGAAGGGGGCAGCTCACTTGGGGAATGGCATGAGGCGATTAATTGGGCGGCATCGCGTAAATTGCCGATGATTTTTTGTCTGCAAAATAATCAAACAGCACTTTCTACAACGGTGCGAGAGCAATCCAATGCGCGTGTTTTTGGCGAAAAAGCGGTTGGCTATGGCATGCTGCATGTGAGTTTGGACGGGACCAATCCAGAGGAAATTGCCGCAGCTTTTGCCTTTGGGGCTAAAAGGGCTCGAGCAAAAAAGGGACCAGTTTTGCTTGAGCTTATTTCCATGCGCATGTGCGGGCATGCCCATCATGACGATATGCTTTATTTGGGAAATGAGCCTACGCTTACTTTTGATTTGCCAGTTTTGCGAGGTGGGGGCTATGTCGATGCGGAACAATACCTGCGTTGGTCCAAACGTGACCCTATTAAAACTTACGCTGCGCAATTGCAAGAAGAAGGCATTTGTTCCGAAGAAGACGTGCATCAATTTAAAAACATTGCTTTGGAAAAATGCGAGATCGCAGTGGCCAAGCTACAAACTAGATCATGGCCAGCAAAGTCTGTAATGGCTTCAGAAATTGAGCACCGCACCTTGCAAGAAGACGAGTATGCTGTATCTCAGATAGCAACCGACGTGAGCATTGCTTTTCAAGCGGAATTTTCTACGCAAGGATCTACATTTTTGGAAGGAATTTGCCGGGGCACAAAAGATATTTTATCTAGACAAGACAATGTCTTTGTCCTCGGTGAAGATGTAGGACCGCCCTATGGTAATGCCTTTATGATTTTTAAAGCGCTTATGAGTGATTTCGGTCATCGCTTTGTGAATATGCCCATTGCGGAAAATGCCATTATCGGTGCCTGTGTCGGGATGGCCTTGGAAGGCATGCGTCCTATTGGCGAGATGCAATTTAATGATTTTGTGGCCAGCGGATTTAATCAGTTGGTTAACAATGCCGCCAAAGTTCGTGATCGCTTTGGCGCATCAGTCCCTATGGTTTTGCGTATGCCTTGGGGTGGACTTAGACGCGCCGGGCCTTATCATTCGCAAGATACCGCACCTTGGTTTTATCGAACCGCTGGCTTAAAAATTGTTGTGCCCTCGACACCATATGATGCGCGAGCCTTGCTGCATGCAGCGATTTTGGATCCAGATCCGGTATTATTTTATGAGCATATTGCATTATATCGAGACCCGACCATTCGGCAAAATTTAGATAAAAGCCCTGGCGAAGTTCCCCTTGGTAAAGCCGCTTTTCGAAGCCTTGGCGAAGATATCTCTATAATTGCCTACGGGGCCTATGTGCATAGAGCTTTGCGCTGTGCCCAAATATTAAGTGATGAGGATGGCGTGACCTGCGATGTGCTCGATTTGCGTTCTCTGGCACCACTTGATTTCAAGGCTATTTTCGCTACAGTCAAGCGCACTGGACGCGTGCTTTTGGTGGGCGAGGACAGCAAGAAGGGTAGTGTTCTGGAATCAATCGCTTCGCAAATTGGCGAAAAAGCTTTTGCCTTTTTAGATGCGCCAGTTCGGGTGTTAGGTGCGCTCAATGCGCCGGTGCCATATGCGCCGTCTTTGGAAGATGTTTTTTTGGTCTCGAATGAATATTTGTTACAATCTGCGCGAGAAATTCTAGCGTGGTAAATGGATTTTTTAAAAAATGAATCGAACCTCAGCGGAACGTATTTTACCGCTTAAAATAATGGAAGATAAAGGGAAAATTTTGGTGCATGAAATTTATGCATCCATACAGGGCGAAAGTACTTTTTCCGGCGAGCTCTGTACTTTTGTGCGCACCACCGCATGTCACTTAAGATGCAGTTATTGCGATACCGAACAGGCTTTTTATAAAGGCATCGAAAAATCGATTAGTGAAATTAAACAAGCGATAGACGATATCGGGATTAAACTTGTCGAAATTACTGGAGGCGAACCGCTTTTGCAAAAACCGGTAACGGAGTTGATGCGGCAGTTGTGCGATGATGGCTATCAGGTTTTATTGGAAACATCGGGAGCTGTGAGTGTCGGATCAGTGGATAAACGCGTCCATATTATTTTAGATATTAAAACGCCGGGATCTGGCGAGGTAGAGCGAAATATTTGGGCGAACCTTGAGCTCTTGTCGCCTATTTGCGAAGTTAAATTTGTGATTTGCCATGAAGAAGATTATCGCTTTGCAAAAAAAATAATCGAAGACTATCGTTTGCCGGAGAAATGCAAAATTTTGATGTCGCCAGAAGCGCAAAAAATGTCTGGAAAAAATCTGGCAGAATGGATGATCCGCGATAAGCTTCCGGCGCGTTTTCAGACGCAACTTCATAAGATTTTGTGGGGAAATCAAGCAGGCGTTTGATACACATTCTGGAGCATGACAAAAAGACTCTTGGACTTATTCGGAGTTAGTTGCTAGAAGAAGCTTCCGTTATTGGCGAAATGTTTTTTATTATTTTAAAAAGTGAGAAGAAATGGAAAAGAAAAAATTTATGATTATTGAAAAATTAATGGGCATTGTATATCGAGCAATTGATTCTTTTGCTGCTTCTAAAAAAAGTGAAAAAGCAAAAGCAGGGAAGGATGCTGCACCGGTATCATCTGAGTCTCCTGCAGTGGTTTTGACAAAAACCCCGACACGCAAGCGCAGTGAAAAGGCGTCTAAGCCTTTGGCAAAAGTGACTGTCACGAAGAAAAAGACTTCAGTTCGCTCGGGTAAAAAAATAAGTTCTCCGTTTGCCACACAAATGTTGACTGAGATTAAAAATAAAAAAATGGAAGTGGTGAGTGAAGCTGCAGAAATCAATGGCAAAAAAAGTTTGGCATGGGTGGTCTGGGCTTTAGGCATTGCCGATGAAACGCAAATGCAAGAAGGCATTAGCATTCACGATATCAGTTCTCTTTTGTATCATGCTGCCAAAATTGAAATTTATCCTATCAATGTGTCGCGCATGGTTCATGACAACAATCAGTATATTCGTCAGGTTTCACAAGACAAAAAAACCAAGCGTTATTTGTTGACCGAAGAAGGCAAAAAACTGGTTTCAGTCTTGCCGTTAGCAAAGCTCGCAGCCTAGCGAATACGTGCTTGACAGTTGACCACGGTTTGCTTATGTCAGCTGTCTTGCTACTTTAAGGCCCCTTCGTCTAGAGGTTAGGACGGCAGCCTCTCACGTTGCAGACGCGGGTTCAATTCCCGCAGGGGTCACCAAATATTTTTGCAGCAACAAAGCAATGTCGGGGACAGCCTTCTCGACATGTTTTTTTGCGTGTGGTCGCAGCGTTTTATAAAACGCCAAAATCGTCGTAGAATCAAATGTATGTGCCTTGCTGTCGGTTACTTGTAAAAAAGACTCGGCAATATTGCTTGCTTTAGATGCTAAGAAGTCAGGCAAAGGCTGATATTCTAAATGGCTTTTGCTAAATTCTTGTAGGTAGGGCTCTATTTGCTCAGCAAAATCATCGACTAAAAGTTCTGTTGCTTGCCTGGTTGCTCCGGGTGTTAATTTCTCGAGCAACTTATAAGCATTTTTTATGGCAATCCCGGAAAAGCCTTTTTGTGATTCCACTTGCTGCGCAATGATGAGGACACAGTCCTTAACAAAATCATCACGCAGTGTTTGATTTTCTAATACTTGTTTCATGGTAGATGGCATGTTTTGCTCTTTAAAAAATTTAAAAGACAAAATTGTGAAGCGACCTAACAAAGAGTATAGTTATGGCATGTCGGTCAAACCATCCGTCAATTGAGGGGGATTCATGCAAGAAAATCAAAAATCCGTAAAAGTATGGTTTAAGGAAAACCGCGATCTTTGTGTCGAGGCCTTAAGAATATATGTGGGCGTTGGGCTTTTTCTGCAGGGAATGCTGTTCCTGTTAGATCAGCCGCGCGCCATGATGTTTATGCGCCAGGAAGGGTTGCTTTTTTTTCCATATTTCGGCGTTCACTATATTATTGTAGCACATATTGGCGGTGGCTTTTTGCTCATCATTGGGCTTTTGACTCGTCTGGCAGCAGCTTTGCAAATTCCCGTTTTGTGCGGCGTGGTTTTATTGCTGCATAGCGAGCAAGGTTTATTTACCACAGAACAAACCTTGGAGTTTGCTGCGCTGATACTTTTTTTAATGGTGTTCTTTGTGGTTTACGGTGGCGGCAGATTTTCTGTAGATAATGTGCTTTCTAGACGATCTCGAATTGGAAAAAGGTAATTTTTATCTGTCATGTTAACCCTTGCCAATTGCTTTACTAGCGTTAAAGTTATTCGATGCAATGTCGTCATGTCGATGACATATTTACTGTTTTGCGATTATATTCGGAGAAAAATCATGAGTAACCATGTGCGTATTGATGCAAGAGTTTCAGAATTTTTGTCGAAGCCTCTAAAGTTGTTAATTGATAACCAGTGGGTTGAAAGCGCGACCGGAAAAACCTTTGCCGTGGAAAATCCCGCGACTTCAGACGTGTTGGCACAAGTAAGCCATGGCGATAAGCATGACATCGACAAAGCAGTTCGAGCAGCCAGGGAAGCATTTGATAATGGTCCATGGTGTAAAATGACAGCCTCGGCACGTGCGAGCATGATTTGGAAACTAGCTGATTTGCTTGAAGCTCATACTGAAGAATTTGCGCAATTGGAGTCGCTTGATAATGGTAAGCCGTTAACAGTTGCTCGTGCGGCCGACGTTGCTTTGTCTGTGGATATGTTTCGCTACATGGCAGGTTGGACCACTAAAATTTGCGGCGAGACTTTTCCCATTTCCGTGCCTTACACACCGAAGACGCGTTATTTATCTTATACTATGAAAGAGCCAGTGGGTGTTGTCGGTCAAATAATTCCTTGGAATTTTCCTTTGTTGATGGCGGTGTGGAAGCTGGCGCCAGCTTTAGCCAGTGGTTGCACTGTGGTACTAAAGCCCGCCGAGCAAACGCCTTTGAGTGCGCTTAAGCTTGGTGAATTAATTGTAGAAGCAGGTTTTCCTAAAGGCGTTGTCAATATTGTGACTGGTTTCGGTGATGCCGGTGCAGCTCTCGTAGATCACCCTATGGTGGACAAAATTGCTTTCACGGGTTCGACCGAAGTCGGCAAATTAATTTTGCAGGGCGCTGCGGGTAATTTGAAAAAAGTATCGCTTGAGCTCGGCGGTAAATCACCGAACATTGTATTTGCAGATGCTAATCTTGAGGCCGCCATTGCTGGTGCCGCCAGTTCAATTTTCTTCAATCAAGGCCAATGCTGTTGCGCAGGTTCACGCTTGTTTGTTGAGCACAGCGTGTTTGACCAAGTGGTCGAAGGTGTCTCGAAGATCGCGAAAGAAATTCGCTTGGGTGATGGATTTGATCCCTCGACGCAAATGGGGCCATTGGTATCCAAAGAACAATTCGATCGTGTCTGTGGATACATTGAATCGGGCGCCAGTGAAGGCGCCAAAATTTTGGCAGGTGGCAAGAGCTTGCCAAGGTCTGGTTACTTTGTAGAGCCAACTGTTTTAGCGGAAACCACTGGGTACATGAAAGTTGTGAAAGAAGAAATCTTTGGACCGGTGCTTACGGTCATGCCATTTAAGAGCATCGACGAAGTGATTTCTGCAGCAAACAACAGCGAGTTCGGATTGGCTGCTGGTATTTGGACGCAAAACATCACCAAAGCCCATGCTGTAAGCAACAAGTTAAAAGCAGGAACCACCTGGATTAACTGCTATAATATTTTTGATGCGGCGCTACCTTTTGGTGGTTACAAGCAATCAGGTTGGGGGCGGGAAATGGGTAAGCAAGCTTTGGATCTTTACACAGAAACCAAATCTGTCTGTTTGCCAATTAATTAATAAAGCGCTAGAGATTCTAGCTCTATCGAAGGTATTATTAAATGAAGAAGATAAAAATCGGTGTCATATTTGGTGGTTGCTCTCCGGAGCATGAAATTTCTCTGTTGTCTGCCAGTAATATTTTAGCAGCGTTAGACCTTAAAAAATATGAAGTGACACCGATTGGAATCGATAAAACTGGCAAATGGTTGCTTGCAGATAAAAGTCTACCGATGTTGGATGCAAATCATCCGAAGACCATTCACTTGAATAAAAAAGTGGAACATGAGCTCTCTTTAATTCCAGGTAAAAACACGGAATTACAGTGCGCCGAGGCTGGCTTGCAGCCAGGTCAACTCGATGTAATTTTTCCTGTTTTGCATGGACCACTGGGCGAAGATGGAACCATCCAGGGACTTTTGCAATTTGTGGGCATTGCTTGTGTTGGTTCAGGTGTTCTGTCTTCTGCTGTTTGCATGGATAAAGAAATGAGCAAATGTTTATTTAAGCAGTTTGACATTCCCACGCCTGATTTTCTTTGTTTTCGTTCTCATGAAAATGGCAAAATCGATTATCAAAAAGTGATTGAAAAACTAGGTTCTCCGGTCTTCGTCAAACCTGCCAATGCCGGCTCAAGCGTAGGAACACACAAGGTACGCGACGAAGCAGGTTTTCATAATGCTGTAGCCGATGCTTTTCTCTACGATCACAAAATTCTTGTTGAGCAAGCGATTGTGGGACGCGAAATTGAAGTTGCTGTGCTTGGTAATGACAACCCTAAAGTTTCTGTTCCTGGCGAAGCAATTCCCAATGATGAGTTCTATACTTACAAAGCAAAATACGAAGAAAATGGCGTTGAGTTTGTCGTCCCTGCGCAAATTCCTGCGGCGGTAACTTTAGTGATTCAAGACCTCGCCAAACGCGCCTTTTTGGCTCTGTCGTGTCAAGGTATGGCGCGGGTTGATTTTTTTGTGCGCGGCAACGAAGTATATTTAAACGAAATTAATACCATTCCTGGTTTCACTAAAAGCAGCGCTTATCCAAAATTGTGGGAAGCTTCAGGCGTTTCCAACCAAGAGCTAGTCGATGAATTAGTTCAGCTGGCCCTGCAAGCGCATCAAAAAAATAAAAAACTTAAACGAGATTATCACTAGATAATCTGATGCAATTTTTGCTTTGCGTCGAGCTAATTCATTTTAAATCCCCCTGCCCTCTTTTTCTAAGGGGGGACTAAATCCAGATACAAATCGGCGTATGGTTATTTACAAAAAACGGCAAACCTCCTATCGAGCATTCTGTTATATAAAAATGTGGAGCTTTAAGCGTGACTAATTCGCCTTTAGTTTTAAGCAAGACCCAAGAAAAAGAATTTCGCTACTGGCGTCTGCGCATTTTTTTTAGCATCTACTATGGATACGTATTTTTTTACTTCACCCGTAAGGCTTTAGCTTTTGCCATGCCTGCGATTAGTAAAGATTTGGGATTTGATAAAGCGGATCTTGGCTTAATTGGCACCATGCTCGCAGTTTCCTACGGTATTAGCAAATTGGTGAGTGGTATTATTGCTGACAGGTCTGACGCGCGCTTATTTATGTCGGTGGGCCTGTTTATAACGGCCATTTTAAATCTCATTTTTGGTTCTGTATCTAGTTTGTATCTCTTTGCTATTTTGTGGGGGCTCAATGGCTGGTTTCAAGGCTTTGGTTGGCCTCCTTGTGCCAGACTGTTGGCATATTGGTATTCGCAGAGCGAGCGCGGCACTTGGTGGGCCCTGTGGAGCACTTCCCATAATGTTGGGGGCGCTCTAATCGCTATTTTGGCATCTTGGTGCACGCAGTATTTGGGTTGGCGTTATGCTTTTTACGTTCCTGGCGTGATTAGCGCCGTGGCTTCTCTTTTCCTTTTTCTAACGTTGCGGGATACGCCCATATCTCTAGGATTGCCTCCTGTTGAAGTGTATCGCAAAGAGCCTGAAGCAAGCGAGGCTGTTAAGCAGAAAAGAATATTAAGCATCAAAGAAACCTTAATGACCTATGTGCTTAAAAACCCATACATTTGGTTTCTATCTTTCGCTAGTTTTTTTGTTTACGTTATCCGCACCGGCGTGAATGACTGGACCGTTTTGTATCTCACTGAAGTTTATCACATGAGCCAAGTGAAAGCAGGAAGTACGGTTTTTTGGTTTGAGATGGGCGGATTATTTGGCATGGTGGTTGCGGGTTTTGTTTCTGATAGGCTCTTTCGAGGAAAACGCGGACCCATTAATTTGATTTTTATGTTGCTGGTGGGACTGCCCGTTTTTGCCATATGGAGCATGCTTGGTGCCAATTTAATTATACTTTCTATCTACATGTTTGCGCTTGGCTTCTTTTTATTTGGACCTCAAATGTTGATTGGTTGCGCTGCTGTGGAACTTTCTCACAAAAGCGCCGCTGCCACAGCTTCGGGCTTTACCGGTTTATTTGCCTATGTCTTCGGTGCAGCCTTTGCGGGATACCCTTTAGGAAAAATCATCGATGTATTTGGCTGGCATGGTTTCTTTGTAGTTTTGATTATCTCTGTTGTTGGTGGCGCGATTTGCTTTTTGCCCTTATTAAAAGCTCACCATAAACGTGAAATTTAAAGATCTTTTTAAACCTTAGTGACCCCAGCCACATTTTTCAGCATCTTTTTCCAAGAAGTATTGGCCAAGCTTCCATTCTATAGAGCGAAATCCCACATCTTCGTCCTCATCGAGCATTTGTGTGATATTTTCTTTGTGGAAGTCGTCCATGGTTAGTTGGCACGCTGAATTTTGCTTGTCGAGCAAATTGGGAATCCAGTCACTCCAGATTATATTTTCTTTGTACGCTTTTGTGTAGCCATCAAAGGGAACCTCGTGAAGTCTCTTTTTGAAGGCAGTATCGATAAGTTCGTTGTTGCCAGTTAAAATAAAACCGACCAAGGAGATGTCGATATCTGTTTCAAGGTATTCGCTATAAAAAGATTTTGTGTTTGGATCCAGCAGTGTTAAAAATTGTGTCAGCCAATCATTGGAGCCGCCGTCTTGATTTCTGTTAATTAGTCGATCGGCTTCGTCGAGCAGGATGATGATGTTCTTTGCATTTTTCCCTGAACGCTTAGCATTTACAAGTGCTTTAATCAGCAGGCCGGGGCCAGGATTTGCGGAATTTTTTCCGGTTCCAAAAAGATCTTGAACAGTTTTTCCTCCCAAATTAATTTTTTCAAAAGGAAGACTTAAGAAATCAGCAATCCATTCTGCGGCTTTGGTTTTTCCGGTACGAGAAGTACCGTAGAAATAGGCTGCATATCGAGGAAAATTAGGATTTGATAGTCTTCTTAAATAACCATGGGTCCACTGGTTGATTCCTTTAAAAGTTTCCTCGTTGTTTTGTGAAGAAAATTTTTCTTTAAAGGCTTTTTGGTCAACGTGGGAGGCGGGCTTGATTTCAATAGGCGTGTTAATGGCAACTTTAGCAAAACTAAGATGTCTATCTAGTTCAGAAGAGTGCCTGGCTGCTACAAAATTTTCTTCAATCAATTTTCTCATGGGTTTAGAGAAAAAGGGTTTTTTGCGCACATAATTGATTTCGTCTGCTTCTAGGGGATCAAAGCGCGACATGGACATTTCTTGAGAAAGTTCATTTGTCGATTGATATAACATGTTACCAAGAGCCATCCCGATGGCTCCGTTAGTCAGCCAGGCTGATTGACCTAAATCTAATTTATGTTTTTGTAGTAACCAAAAAATCCCAACCTGTCCTAGCAGATTTCCCACGACCCACATTGCTTTTGTATTAAAACGTTCGTCTGAGATCTGAGATTTTATTTTGCGAAAATGCGCTTCTCTTAGGTTTTCTTTTTCTACGTCAGAAGCTTTTTTATATTCGTCACTATAGAGCAACTCTTTTTGGTCGTAAAGTATCGCAGGATCAAAGACGATGGCTGGACGGGCGTTAGCATTGCTGGAAAATACTTGCGCATGGACAAAAGGATTTATTGTTAAAAAAAGGAGGCAGCAAAAAGCCCAAGGCTGAAGATGATATTTCATTATATAAATTCGATTATTTAAAGATTTGACGAGAATTACTATGCCGCTTAACGGCTATCGTCAACTGCCGGTGCAGGGTATGAGCCAGCGCTGGCATGAGAAATCGGATTGAACACTTGCAGCTACATCAATAAAAAGGGGTCGACGTCAATTACTAATCTAGATTTACTGCGTTTAATCTCTTTTTGTATCGCTTCGTTTTGTTTAATGGTTTTTAATAAATGTGCGCGTGTTTCAATAGAGGGTGCGCGCAAGTAAATATGCCAGCGTGATTTGCCACGAAGACGTGCCATGGGTGCCGGCACTGGCCCTAAAGCGGAGCAGGAAAGTAATTGCTGATGTGCTCGAATTTGTTGATGCAAGACGCTTTTAATTTCTTGAGAAATTCTTTCAGCATCTTGATCGGTTAAGGATTCGACGCGCAGCAAGGCAGCGCGGACATAAGGTGGTTGCATGGCAAGTTTTCTTGATTCACTTTCTAGTTCGTTAAATTTTTTAACATTATGTTTTTGAGCGAACTGGATGGCGGGGTGTTCTGGGTTAAAAGTTTGGATAATTACTTTTCCCAAATTTTCTCCTCGTCCCGCGCGACCTGCGACCTGTGTTAACAATTGAAAGGTTCTTTCGCTGGCACGAAAATCAGGCATGGCTAAAGCCGTGTCTGCCAAAATGACGCCAACCAAAGAAACGCCCTTAAAGTCGTGACCTTTGGCGATCATCTGCGTGCCAATCAAGACATCAATCTTTCCTGCTTGCATGTCTGCCAAAATACTTTTCACTTTGGTATGATTGCGTGCCATATCGCGATCGAGTCTAGCAATTTTAGCATCGGGAAAACAAAGCGCGACCTCGTTCTCTACTCGTTCAGTGCCAAGACCCAAATACAGCATTTGGCCTTCTTGGCAGGAAGGGCAGACACATAAAGGAGGACGCACCAGATCACACTGATGGCAACGCAGTAAATTGCTTTTTTGATGATAAGTCAGCGATGTCGAGCAATGAGCACACTGCATAATATGGCCACAGGATTCACATAGAGCAAAAGCGGCATAACCTCGACGATTTAAAAAAAGCATAACCTGTTCGCCATTTTGCAGTGCTAAAGCTATGGCCTCTTTTAAAGGACCGGACAAAATACATAAACGTTGTCCGTCGGAAGCGGAGCGATCTTTTTTACGAGAGGGTTGATGCTGCGAGCGTAATTTTAAATCAACAATTTCAACATGAGGCATGAGACCATTTGCGCCAATGCGTTCTGGTAATAGAAGTAGTTTCAGTTTGCCTTTTTCTACGTTAAGCAGGCTTTCGAGTGATGGTGTCGCTGAACCTAAAATTATTTTGGCATTTTCGTGCTTGGCTCGCCACAATGCAACGTCGCGACCATGGTAGCGAGGATTTCCGTCTTGCTTTAAGCTTTGATCGTGTTCTTCGTCGACAATAATAAGTCCAAGCTTAGGCATGGGAGCAAACAGAACAGATCGTGCCCCAATAGCGATGTGAACCTCGCCATTTAAAAGTTTTAACATTGTTTTAGAACGTTCGGTTTTTGACAGTCCAGAGTGAAGCACAGCGAGAGGAACTTGTAATTGAGCAGCAAAGCGATGGACCAGCTGAGGTGTTAAAGCAATTTCAGGAACCATCACCATAACACTTTTATTTTCTTGCAAAGCCGCACGGGCTGCAGCTATATAAACTTCGGTTTTTCCGGAGCCGGTTACGCCTTGTAAGAGAAAAGCGGATGGGGATCCATCTAGCGTCGAAAAAATCCCTCTACCCCCTTTTTTTAAGGGGGAATTAATAAGTCCTTCCCCGTTTAATTTTGCCTCCAAATCCCCTTTAGAAAAAGTGGGTAGGGGGATTTTTCCAGCAGCCAAAATAACCGCGATCACATTTTTTTGATCATTTGTTAATTCTAAATGAGTGGCAGTAACATCTTCTGGCGGCAGATCGGTTTTTGATTTACGGGATTTTTTCTTTTTGTCGGCGTCAAAATCTTTAGGAAGATTGCGCGGCGTATTGGCCGGCAAACAAAGCCGTATCACTTCTCCAAGGGGTGAAAAGTAATACTCGGCGACAAAGCGGCATAGATCAATCTGCGCTTGGGTTACTACCGGAGATTCATCAAGCAACGCATCTATCATTCTTGGTGTTACTTGCGGTGGGCAATTAATATTTTGATCATTAATAATGACGCCGACAACCTTGCGATGGCCAACATTGACACACACGCGCCTGCCGACTAAGTAAGGCTGGTGTAAAGAAGCAGGAATTGAATATGTCAAAAGATCAGGCACGCCGTTTACAGGCACAGTGATTTCGATTAGGTGTGTTTGCATGTTTGGAACCATAAGGAGTCAGTATCATGGCAGAATTTTTGTTAGAAGGTAAGATAACCCAAGTTATTGGCCCGGTTGTGGATGTGGAATTTCCGCCCCAAGGGCTTCCAAAAATTTTTACCGCTCTCAGAGTTAGCAATTTGGTGATCGGCCCCAAGGAAGACAATCTCGTTTTAGAGGTGTCTTTGCACTTGGGCGAAAATGTTGTTCGTTGCATTGCCATGGATTCCACTGAAGGCTTAGTGCGCGGAGCTAAGGTGCGCAATACTGGAAGCCCTATTTTGATGCCAGTTGGCAAGGCCACTTTGGGCAGAATTTTAAACGTGATCGGTGAGCCTGTCGACGAGCAAGGACCTGTCGTCACAGACGAGTATTTGCCTATTCACAGAGCGCCACCTCCGTTTACCGATCAAAGTACCGAGGTCGCTGTTTTAGAGACGGGTATTAAGGTTGTCGATTTGCTCGCCCCTTATTCGCGTGGTGGTAAGATCGGTTTGTTCGGCGGGGCTGGCGTTGGTAAAACTGTTTTGATTATGGAGCTTATCAATAACATCGGTAAGGGCCATGGTGGTTTGTCGGTATTTGCTGGTGTGGGCGAAAGAACACGCGAGGGTCGTGATTTATATAACGAAATGCGCGAGTCTGGGATTATTAAATTTGACGAGCATACCGGCATGATTAATAGCGAAGAGAGCAAGGTTGCTTTGATTTATGGTCAAATGAATGAGCCACCTGGAGCGCGCGCGCGCGTTGCTTTGTCAGGTCTTACCGTGGCGGAATGTTTCCGTGATGAATTTGGACAAGACGTGCTTTTGTTTATCGATAATATTTTTCGTTTTACGCAAGCAGGGTCTGAGGTTTCTGCGCTTTTGGGTCGTATTCCTTCGGCAGTGGGTTATCAGCCAACTTTGGCCAACGAAATGGGGACACTGCAAGAGCGAATTACCTCTACGCAAAAAGGATCAATTACCTCGGTGCAGGCAATTTATGTGCCCGCTGACGATTTAACCGATCCGGCTCCAGCGACGGCCTTTGCCCACTTGGATGCAACCACTGTGCTTAGTCGATCGATTGCGGATTTAGGAATTTATCCTGCAGTGGATCCGTTGGATTCGACCAGTCGTATTTTGAGCCCAGAGGTTTTAGGCCAGGAGCACTATGATGTTGCTCGTAGGGTGCAAGCGATTTTGCAGCGCTACAAAGATTTGCAAGACATCATTGCCATTTTGGGTATGGATGAACTCTCTGCCGAGGACAAATCGGTTGTAGCCAGAGCGCGTAAAGTGCAACGCTTCTTGTCGCAGCCCTTCTTTGTTGCCGAAGTCTTTACCGGATCGCCAGGTAAGTATGTCAAACTGGAAGACACGGTGCGCGGCTTTAAGGAAATTATTGAAGGCAAATACGACGGCATTCCTGAGCAAGCTTTTTACATGGTGGGAACCATTGAGGAAGCCCTCGAGAAAGCAAAAACGTTGATGTAGGGAGATTTTATGATCACGCTTGAAATTGTGACGCCGGAACGCAGGCTTTTTAAAATTCAATGTGAAGCAGCCTCGCTGCCTGGTTTAGATGGCGAGTTTGAGGTTTTAGAAGGCCACACTCCGCTGCTTGCTGCTCTTAAAACGGGTATTTTATCAATTAGAAAGCCTATGCGTCTTGAAACAGAAACAGAAGAATTTAATTCCGCAGGCCAAGACAATTATCGTGTTATGATTGCCGATGGATTTGCAGAAATAGACGCACATCATGTCACGGTTCTATGTGAAGGTGCCGCGCTTCCCAGCGAGGTAAATAGTGAATCTGAGCGTGCGCTTATTCAACAGCTTCATGATAAAATGAAATTATTGTCTGAAAAAGATGAAAAAGAATTCAGTGTTGCGCAAGCAGAAATTGAACGTGCAACCGCTAAATTGTCACTGATGTAATATGCAAATACCCATTTATTTGGATAACCACGCAAGCACTCCCATTGATCCACGTGTGATGGAAGCGATGATGCCTTTTTTAACCAGGGAATTTGGAAACGCGGCTGCAGTTAGCCATGTTTATGGCTGGCGCGCAGACGCAGCGGTGGAAAAGGCTCGAGCTCAAATCGCGCAATTAATTGGCGCGCAACCATTGGAGATTATTTTTACTTCGGGAGCTACCGAATCAAACAACACGGTGTTAAAGGGTTTTTTGCCCAAAAACAACAAAAAGCAAATTGTCACATCGACCATCGAGCACAGCTCAGTCTTAGATTCATGCCTTTCTCTTCAAAAAAAAGGTGCTTCAGTCGGTTTCATTGCTCCGGCTGAAGACGGCGTGGTGGGTATAAGCAATTTGGAAAAAGCGCTTTCTGCTCAAACTGGCCTTGTTTCAATCATGGCCGCCAACAACGAAATTGGAACCATCAATGACATCGAGGCCATGGCCTATGTAGTCGAAGAGCACGGAGCTGTTTTTCACAGTGATTTAACACAGGCAGTTGGCCGAATTCCTGTTGACGTCCACAAGCAAAAACTGGGCATGGCTTCCTTGAGTTCACACAAAATTTATGGACCCAAAGGGGTAGGGGCTCTTTATGTGCGTCGTGATTTGCAAGAACAAATTGAGCCGTTGCTGCATGGTGGAAAACATGAACAAGGTCTTCGTTCTGGGACACTCAACGTGGCAGGTATTGTTGGGTTTGGCGCGGCTTGTGTTTTGATGCAAGCAGAAATGGAAATTGAAAACCACAGACTTGTGAAATTGCGCACACGATTTCTGTCGCAATTACAGAAATATTTAAGCAATACAAAAGTAAACGGCTCTTTGGAAAAAAGATTGCCGGGAAATCTGAATATTTCTTTTCAGTTCCTTGACGGCGAAGAATTGTTTTTAGCAATACAACCAGTGGTCGCCGTTTCCAGAGGTTCAGCTTGCTCGACAAAAGCAGAGGCCATGAGCCATGTGCTTCGCAGCATCGGTGTTTCTAGCTGTTTGGCGCAAGCGACCATCCGTTTTGGCATTGGTCGCTTTAACACCGAAGTAGAAATCGACCATGTGGCCGATGTCTTAATTAGAGAAGTGAAGAGGCTTGTTTAGGGGCGTGAACGCTTACAAAATCACGCCTAATGGCGCTCAATCTGAATAATAAATTATTTTTTGAATTCTTGTTGATTTCTGTTTGCTTTTTAATTTATTGTGTTTCTAGCTAAAGTTGATCACACATGTTGTGTGTTTAACAAAAGTGCCGCGCCTATTCCTACAAAGACAATGGCGCGGCAGATTCTCTTCAGAACCGGGGCGAAAATTAACACTCCGGTTCTGCTTGTAAAGCTTTTTTTAAAAAGCTTAGGAGTGTTTATGACAAATAAAGTGTGTATTCCCATAGATATATTTCGTAATTCTAAACTATCGCTACGTGCCAAGTTTGTTTGGGCAGAGCTTTCGCTGTTGCCACGAGCTGTGAATGGCGATTTTGTTATTCATCAAAAAGAGTTGAGTTTGCAGTTGGGTATTTGTGTGAGTACGCTTAGGCGGGCTATAAAATCTCTTGAAGAGAATCAGCTGATTCAATTTGTTGGGTTGTCGGACCGGCAT
>CANFCB010000013.1 GCA_947445025.1 Myxococcales bacterium | reverse complement strand
TAAAATACTTGCTTCTTCAAACAGCGAGATCTCTCTGGAAATGCGGCAAAAAATAGAACAAATGGCCCACGCTATTGTTAACAAGATGCTTCACAAACCGATTATCGAATTGAAAACTTGCGCCAAAGAAAATACTGACCATGAGCAAACCATTGCTTTGACAGAGAAACTGTTTGGTATTACTAGTCCACTGACAAGACATTCTTAGGTAACCAAATTAAAGGTCTCTATGAAATTTATCCTTTCCCGCCAGATAAACATGCTTTTGTTTTTGTTAATTTTTATGTCTTTTGCTCAATCAGCCTTGGCTGGTCGATTGTTTGAGCTTATTAT
The DNA here is from genome assembly GCA_947445025.1 of Myxococcales bacterium. GTDB lineage: Bacteria > Myxococcota > UBA727 > UBA727 > JABDBI01 > JAHFEG01. The sequence goes on along the minus strand of CANFCB010000013.1, from coordinate 29,385 downwards.
TAAGCGAAATTTAATAGGAATCACCATGCTCTCTATAATCTCCAAGGATACATTCTTAAGAGAGCTCAACCTGCCCAACGAACTCAACCAAACCCCTTTAGATCTAGCCGAATTATATAAATTTGACGAAATCTCCGAATTTTTAAAAAGCTTTGGTGCAGTCAATCTGTATGAAGAAGAGTGCAGTCTAAGTCCCGTAGAAATATATTTTAGACGATCCTCTTCAAAAGAATTATGCATTATCCCTGAGGAAGACAGCGAATCCAGACCACTCTAGCTGTATTCTCGTATACTTTTATGCCCTGCAAAATTTGATTATGATTTAAAGCTAGGTTACTTTATTGAGATATGAGTGACAGGAAGATTAATTTTTGGGCTCTGCTCTTGATTGCGTTCGCTTTTTTTGCAAAAATCATTTCTTTGATTTTCTTCGGTGAATTGCACATCAATTTATGGGTTTTCGAGTTCTTCTCGATCGCTGTTTATTTTTTCTACATCGGATGGCTCGGTTTTAGGAGTCGGCAACTTAAAGAGAACAACAGCAAATACATGATTAAAGCAACATTATTGGTAGTGCTGGATTTAGCAACGTATTATTTTTTTAAGGGTTGGAATTAAAAGCATAACGACCAGGCGACAAGATATGTTTTGGATCGAAAACATCTTTAAGCCTAGACCAAACGGCTTTACAGTCATCATCAGCAGAATTCATAACCCACATAGACTGCACGCCTAAACGATAAGGCAAATAACCTTTACTTATCAATTGCGTCATAAGATCATCGTGGCAAGCCATGGCTTTTTCATCTTCTAAAGGCACTTCCCGATCATAAATAATTGCACTTAAAATTTTCAAAGTGCGCGTTTGTGTCCCGGTAATCGCTATATTGGATTCAAAACCATGTTGCATACAGATAGCCTCAATCATCGAAAGCGCAGCAGTCACATCTTTTCCCGAAAAAGGTACCAACAGCATGCACCAGATCAGTCCGCATTTATCATGATCCAAATCTAATTCGGGTGATGGTTTTTGTTTTTTTCGCCAATATGCCAAACTCACATTTTCACGACTACCCCCTAAGGAATTATCGACGTATGCATCTTTGCATATTTCTAAATCAGGTACCAGAGATTGCAAACTTTGCCTCATCACATCAATCTGTGCCTGGGCCTGATTGTCATAAAAAGACACTAATGTTATGCACGCCGTCCATCGCTTAATTCCATATTTCTTTTGCAGCGAAATACGAACAAGCTCCGGCAGCGGTGTCTGATCTTGCGTTTGCTCATAAGGGTACTGCTGCATGCGCGAAAACAATTTATGGTCGCTCCAAATGGTGATATTTTGAAATATGCCTTTTAAAAACAGTTGATGCAAAATCGATATCACATCTGCTAGTTTTTTTTCATCGTCGATCGGCAAAAAAAGATGGTGCACATGTTTTGCTGTTGGCTCAAGCCATAGCGTCATTTGCGTGACAATCCCAAAATTTGACTGCACAAATAAGCCGTCTAAGCTAGGACCTAAACCCGCGCGATGCAGCGCCCCGCAGCTAGCATTAGCGAAGCGCTTAAATCCAGTATGAATGACTTCTCCCGTAGCGAGTACCACCTCAAATCCGCAAACATAGTGGCATCGCTCGCCGTAAGAACCTGCACTGTCGCCGCGTTCTAGAACATTGCCGACCACACTTGAATCTAAGGAACTTCCAGTCATGCTCATGGTTAATGCTGACTTTTTTTGCCGGAGAAATTCAATGATTTGGCCTTGGGTAACCCCAGGCTCTATGGTGACATAAGCTAACTCCTCATGGAAATCGACGACGGCATTCATGCGGCTTAAATCCATTAATACACAATTATTCTGCGTGGGAACTTTCGCTCCATTTCCCCAATTTTTTCCGCGACTAATAGGATAGACTGGCATATTATACTTAGCAGCAATCCGCACACACTTAAGTACTTCTTCAGTATTAGCTGGCAAAATAACAGCAGCTATCATATGAGTGGTGGCAAAAGTAGTTTGCTCGAGCGGAAAAAGCTGCTCTCTATCGACGATCACGTGCTTTTGACTCAAAAGATCTTCAAACTCATTAATCATCATTAAAAAACAGTCCACGTTTCCGCTATTTCCTTTCTTTGATTTCAATGCTACCTCCGCATTTTAGAGATTTAATAAACTGCAGTTGTTCAAATGAAATATGAAGAACTTAACGATCTTAAAAAAACGAATCCGCCAGGGCAAATCATTTACTTGGGTGCACGCGCTTCCATTTTGTCGAGATGGCAAGCCAATTATGTTGCGAAAAAACTGGAACAATCTTGCCCGGGTTTGTGTGTTGAAACCAAAATTCAAAGCACCGAGGGTGACCGGGTTTGTGAAATTCCCCTACCCGAAATTGGTGGCAAAGGCGTCTTTACCTTCGAAATTGAAAAAGCGTTGCTGGAAAATAAAATCGACATTGCCGTTCACAGTTTCAAAGACTTACCTGTTGAAAACAACCCCGGTTTAACCATAGCGGCTATTTCTGAACGCGCAGATCCAAGAGATGCGCTGGTTTCTCGTCACAATTATCAACTGCATAGTTTACCCAAAGGCGCCTCGGTTGGAACCAGCAGCACTCGCAGAGCAGCTCAATTGCTTTTTTTAAGACCCGACTTAAAAGTGACTCACATTCGCGGCAACGTCGACACACGCATCAAAAAAGCTTTTGATCCAAACCTAGATTATGATGCAATCATTATCGCCTATGCAGGCCTCGTGCGTATCGGACTTGCGCGTATCGCCTCTGAGATTATCAGCATTGAAAAAATGTTGCCAGCACCAGCACAAGGCGCCTTGGCCATACAATGCCAAGAAAACTCGCATCTTATCCCTTTAATAAACAGCATTAACCACATCGATACCATGCTCGCCACTACTGCAGAGCGTGCTTTTTTAAGAGCCTTAGGCGGTGGATGCTCCCTGCCAGTGGCTGCCCTTGCTGAATACGTAAATGGCCAATTAAAATTAATGGGCGCTGTCTACGCACGCGATGGCATTGCTAAAATTGGCCTGGAACAATCCGTTTCATGCGAGGCTGCTAATTTAGAAGAGGCTCTTTTAAAAGCTGGCGAACTTGGCAAACAATTAGCAGCATTGGCGCTTAGCAAAGGTGCCGACAAACTACTAGAGTCCGTTTAAATTTTATGTCTTTATTTCAAAAGCACATCGTCGTCACCAGAGCCTTACATCAACACCTGGATTTTTCTGAAAAACTGGAAAAACAAAACGCCACTGCGCTGCTTTATCCTTGCATTCAAATAACGCTTCCACAAAACACTGTTGCTCTGGATCTTGCCGTTAGTCAGTTAGAACAGGATTATTTTGATTGGCTGCTTTTGACGAGTCAAAATGCGGTACACGCTTTGGCGCTCAAAGTTAAAATCCTTCCTCCTAAACTTAAAATTGCCGTGGTAGGACCAAAAACAGCACAAGCAGTTTTAAGCTATTTCAGCAGAAACGTTAATTGCGTCCCTGACAAATTTGATGCTGATTCTTTGGCAAATTTATTTCATGATAAAAAAGATCAAAAAATTTTGCTTCCGCAATCCAATTTAGCTGATTACAGCTTAAAAAATAAACTAAATGACCTAGGCAATCAGGTAACCAATCCGATTACTTATCAAACCATAAAAGGTGTAGGCGGAATACGTCTCTTAGAACATGTTGAGCAAAACCAAATTGATGCCATCACTTTTGCAAGTCCCTCCGCGGTTAGCTATTTTGCCGAAAGACTTCGCGAAGAAGGTGGAAATTTAAATGCCCTTGCAGGTATTTGCATAGCCTGTATGGGTCATGTTACAAAAAAAGCAGCACAAGAAAATGGATTTGAAGTGGACGTTTGCTCCACGCAACACACTGTAGATGGTCTTATCCAAGCAATGTCGGAGTATTTTTTATGACCAACAATCCTTCCTACCCCATTGGCAGACCCAGGCGCCTGCGCCGAACCCCAGTCATGCGTCAGCTGGTTCGAGAAACAAACCTATCTCTAAATAATTTTATTTATCCCATTTTTGTACGCCACGGCAACGATGATATTCGCCCGATCAGCTCTATGCCAGGACAATTCCAATGGACCTTGGATCATTTAGCAAAAGAGATTAAAGAACTCGAACAACTGGGCATTCGCAGCGTAATGCCCTTTGGCATTCCCGCCCACAAAGACCCGCAAGGCTCGGACAACATCAGTGACGACGGCATCGCTGCGCGCACTATTCGCCTGATTAAAGACACTTGTCCTGACATGATGGTGGTTTCTGATATTTGTCTTTGTGATTATGCTGCGCACGGGCACTGTTGCATCATTGATCCATCCAATGGGCATTACTTAAACGAACCCACCTTGGAATACTTGGCCAAAGCCGCCGTCGTCCATGCTCGTGCCGGTGCTGATATGGTAGCGCCTTCAGGAATGATGGACGGCATGGTCCATGCCATTCGAACCGGATTAAACGAAGCGGGATTTATTTACACGCCGATCATGAGCTATGCAGTAAAATATGCCAGCGCCTTTTACGCTCCATTTCGCGATGCTGCTGAATGCGCCCCGCTATTTGGCACACGTGAAACTTATCAAATGGACCCCGGCAATCGTCGTGAAGCGCTGAAAGAAGTCGCTATGGACATAGCCGAAGGCGCGGACATCGTCATGGTTAAACCTGCCCTTCCCTACCTCGACGTAGTCAAAGCGGTGCACGATGAATTTACCGTTCCCGTCGCTGCCTACCAGGTTAGCGGCGAATACAGTTCTTTAGTGGCAGCAAGCCAAAATGGTTGGATTGATTTGCAAAAATGCGTTTTGGAAAGTTTGACCTCGATCAAGCGCGCTGGTGCCGATATTATTTTAACTTATTTTGCTAAAGACGTTGCCAAGTGGCTTTAAAAAATTATGACCGAATTAAATATATCAAATAGCCCCTTTTTATGTGCGCTGCGGAATCAGCAAACCACACACACGCCGATTTGGCTCATGCGTCAAGCAGGACGATATATGGGGGTTTATCGACGCCTTAGAGAAAAATATTCTCTACTGGAAATGGTTAAGACACCGGAACTTGCCTGTGAAGTCACTTTGCAACCTATCAAAGCTTTTCAGCTTGATGCCGCAATTATTTTCTCTGATATTTTGCCGCTTCTCGAAGGTATGGGACTAAAACTGGAATTTGTCACTGGCGAAGGTCCGCACATTGAAAATCCCATTCGCACTCCGCAAGGCGTGGAAAAACTACGCATCACGTCGCCAGAAGAATGCGTGGCTTTTACGCTCGATGCTATTGGCCTGGTTCGTCCTGAATTGGACTCTTTAAAAATCCCTTTAATTGGATTTAGCGGCGCCCCTTTTACTTTAGCCTCGTATGCTATTGAAGGCGGTTCTAGTCGTGATCACCTACTCACCAAACAATTTATGCATGCCCATCCTGAGCACTGGCATATGCTCATGGATAAATTGAGCCAAATGATTGGTAATTATTTGCTAGCTCAAGCAAGGGCGGGAGCGCAAGTCCTACAAATATTTGACAGCTGGGCGGGATCACTCAGCCCCGTAGATTATCAAACTTTGGTACTTCCATATATTCAAAAAGCCATTCAAATTGCCAAAAAAAGCAATGTTCCCCTTATTTATTTCAGCACAGGAACCAGCGGCTTTCTAAATGTCGTTGGCGAGTTAGAAGTCAATGCCTTCAGCGTCGATTGGCGTATGAATTTGGATGCTGCCTGGAAAACCATAGGCACAGATAGAGCGATGCAAGGCAACCTTGATCCCGCTTTACTTTTTGCGCCTTGGCCAGTTTTACAAAAACAAACTGAAAAGATTTTGCGCCAGGCCGAGAATATTCAACCCGATCGCCGTGGTTTTATTTTTAATCTTGGGCACGGTATTTTACAAAAAACACCGGAAGACAACGTCAAACGCCTCGTTGATTTTGTTAGGAATTATTAACAGATATAGCTGGGACAAGGTTTTGATCGTCATTGCGAGCGCAGGCGAAGCAATCCAGAAGTCTGGACTGCCACGTCGCTATTGCTCCTCGCAGTGACGGGAAAAATCCCCCTACCCCCTTTTGCTAAGGGGGACTAAATCACTGCTAGTAAAGAAACCCGTACTGAGCATCCCACACAACGTTAATGGCCTTGCCGCCGAGGCTACGCACGTGCCAAAGCACACGTTTGCCATGTTTCTGTTGGGAAATATCAATCTCATAACGAAAAGGCACCATTTTGACGGGGCAATCGGCTTTTACCAGTTTCATAATGGGCAATATCGCATAAGCGTCGTTTTCATTAAAAATACTCTCGATGTGATCCAGCTCGAAGCAATCACTGGGATTTCGTCCTGACAGCGTTATCTTTGATGCATCTTCGTTGGCTTCTACTCTTTCGACGTGTGCATAGATAAAATTATCAACAGTATCAGCCTTGGGAGCTTCAATATTCAAAACACCGGCATTAACAAAAACACTTTTTTGGTTTTGAAATTGCACCAAGAATTCGCCTTTTTCTAAAAGTCCCAAAGGGATAGTCGAGAGATAAGGCACAGCCATTTGTATACAAATACGATCGGGAGTCTTAAAGGCCTGGGCACTGACTTGAATTGTATTTTCTTGCCAATGTATTTTCCCTTGAGGAGATTGATAACAAGGAGAAGGCAGCCATCCAAATGCAATCACTGCAGCTATGTCGTTGGCATCCATCCCTTTGGGAACAAAAACATGTTTCACCAAAATTTCCGTCATGATCAAATCGTCCCCCATTTTGGGAAACGAATTTCTGTAGTCATCGGGAGTCAGAGGATTACAAAAATTGGCCAGGACAAAAGAAGGAAAACACAAGAGAAAAGAAAATCCAAATATTTTTTTAAAACACACAGGCAAAAACCTCCTGACGCTAAACACTGTTGGTCCGCAAAATAGTCCGATATGTTTAAACTTTATAATGGTTCTACATAAAAATCTGGCATCAACTCTTCACCCGGCACACAAGCGTATTTAGAAAAGTCAGTTATATTTTGCCGTTCTTTTAAAAATTCATCGTCTAAAAGGCATCGGCCAGTGATATTAGTCAAGAAAAGTTCATGGGCCGCGTCGGCCATAATCTCAGGTTTGCGCGCGTTTTTGACAGACTCATCTCCCATCAACCAAGTGATCGCCGCTGTGGCAATGATGGTTCGGGGCCAAAGCGAATTAACAGAAATATTCCATTTTTTAAATTCTGACGCCATGCCTAAAGTGCAAAGGCTCATTCCGTATTTTGAAATGGTATAGGCCACATTATTTTCTAACCACTTTGGATCCAAACTGATGGGCGGCGACAAACTTAAAATATGGGCATGAGAAGATTTTTTTAAAAGAGGCAGGCAGGCCTGGGCGCATAAAAATGCAGACCTCACATTCACCGACATCATTAGATCAAATGATTTGACCGGCGTATTATCCGTTGCGGTCAGTTTAATCGCACCGGCGTTGTTCACCAAAATATCTATGCCACCAAAATGCTGGGCAGCTTTTTGGACAGCGACAGCAATTTGATCGGCATCACGCACATCAAGCTGCAAAGGCAAAGCTTTTCCTCCTGCAGCTTCGACTTCGGCAGCGACGGTAAAAATAGTTCCAGGTAATTTGGGATGCGGATCTACTGTTTTGGATGCGATCACAATATTGGCACCATCACTTGCACATTTAAGAGCAATGGATCGTCCAATTCCTCTACTGCCACCGGTAATAAAAACTGTTTTGCCTTTCAAAATCGTCATATTGCCTTCCTCGTTAAAAAATGCTCCACATGCAGCGTTAAGTATCTTATGAGGGACTCTCTATGGACACCAAGACCGCTTTGGCATTTGCAACCCAATGTATTCATGCAGGCCAGTCCCCCGACAAAGAGACTGGCGCAATCATGACGCCAATCTATATGTCGTCGACATACGTTCAAGATGGACCCGGAAATCATAAAGGCTACGAATACTCACGCACCCATAACCCGACACGCAAAGCACTGCAAGATAACATTGCAGCTCTCGAGGGTGGCCAATTTGGCTTTTGTTTTTCTTCTGGATGCGCCGCCACATCGACACTGATCATGTCTTTAAGCGCAGGCGATCATGTTGTGGCCGTCGATGACCTGTACGGTGGAACCTATCGACTTTTCACAGAAGTTTTTTCCCGTTTGGGGATTTCTACTACGTTTGTCGATCTCAAAAGTCCGGCAAATCTAAGCAAAGCCATTCAAGCAAATACCAAACTACTTTGGATCGAAACGCCCACCAATCCCATGTTAAAGATCGTCGACATCAAAAAAACTTGTGAAATAGCTAAGCGACACAATATTAAAGTTGCCGTCGACAACACCTTTGCCACACCCTTTTTACAACAGCCTCTGCAGTTAGGCGCCGACTTTGTGGTCCATTCCACAACCAAATATTTAGGCGGGCACAGCGACGTTATTGGTGGCGCCATTGTCACCAACGATGCAGACTTCGCCAAACAAATCGCTTTTTTATCAAATGCAGTGGGCGCGATTCCTGGTCCCGTCGATTGCTTTATGGTCCTGCGTGGCCTAAAAACGCTACATGTGCGTATGGAAAGACATGTGGAAAATGCGCAAAAAATCGCGGCATTCTTAAAATCCCACCCCCAAGTAGAAACAGTCATTTATCCGGGCCTGGAAAATCATCCAGATTATTTGCTGTGCAAAAGCCAGATGAAGGGCCCAGGCGGAATGATCAGCTTTGTTATCAAGGGAGGATTAACAAAGGCTGCGTTGTTTCTGCGATCAACGCGCATTTTTGCCTGCGCCGAAAGTTTAGGCGGTGTGGAAAGCTTGATTGAGCATCCCGCCATTATGACCCATGCCTCCGTTCCCCTTGAAACCAGAAAGCAACTTGGCATAAAAGACGGCCTTATCCGACTTTCAGTAGGAATTGAAGATGCACAAGACTTAATCAACGATTTGAAAGAAGCATTTTAACAGCTACAAATAAGTCTTCATACGTTCAAGTATTTATGCCTTGATTTCTTTTCATTTTTATATAAAATGCCGACTCTGGCCGGATTAAAAGATCGCTTAAGTTTAATTGGAGACGAAAAATGACTGAAATAGACCTAAATAAACGCACACTTATCTCGTTTAAAGACATTCAAATTGCCTATTTAATCGAAGGAATTGAAGGTGTCGAGCGACTTATCACAGGACGCAAAAATATTGCTTCCATTCTGCGCCGTGCCGTAAAAGAGCTGAAAGCAGCCGGCAAAAAAACCGAGGCCTTAGACAAATTCATTGCTGAGAAACATGGCCCAGGCACCCGCGGTCGCTCTGTTCCTATCACTGGACAAGAGCGTGTTTACAAAGCGCAAAAAATTCATGCTAGCGGTCCTTTTCTGCGTTTACCCTTAGCACCTTTGGGTACAAGCAAAGGCGGATGTCTTCGGGTGCGCTTTGAAAAAGATCAAATTATTGTCAAAAACGGCTAAATGCTTAGGCCTTACTCAATTAGAAGTACATTAATCAGGTTCTTTTGACTATTTTGGGAAAGCCTGGTCATTGCTTTCTCAAAAAATTGGTAACGTGCCACTCCATTATTTTGGAATAATGGGGCCGTCTCTTCAGCTCGTAACGGCAACTGAAACCAAGAATCCAGCACCACTACTGACGCTGCTTGAAGCTCTATTAATTTCAAACACATTTGCAGAGCCTCTTCAGCAGTGCTTGGGCTTAATATCAAGTCACAACTTGGCAGCAACGCAGGTGAAATATTTCGCAGACAATCAAGATAAACGACTATTTTATCCAGCCGTTGCAGTTTTTCTAGGACAACTTGTATTTGAGCATAGCGTGCCACTTCCTCAATTGACCGCATCGAAATTCTGAGCAAGCAACCCATCTGACACTTTAGCACGTGATCCATGTCTTTTTGATAAGGACAAACAGCCAGCAATGAAGCGCTTTCTTCCCCTAAAAAGTCATTGACAAATGCTTTCAACTCACCCATTAAGTCCATCATAGTTGTGTTATGAAAAATCTATCCTTACCCAATCCACATGCCGAAACGCCAACTTTTGTTGATTTAAGTCTACAAAAAGACATCAACCACCTCCTGAATGAACGCTATCAAACCCATCTTGAAAAAAACGAAAGCATCTCGGTTACTGCCAAATTTGGAGATGATGCCTCGTACTTAAATGTTCAAGTTGGTGACGATGACAAAGCACATGTGTTTGAATTTTTTGTGCGCGATTGCCGTGAATCAGATCTCGATGGTGGCCTCGATCTTTTGCTTGACTATCTGGACGGTACTTTGCTTGAATTTTTTGAGGAAGACAGAAATGCTTTTTTTCCTTTGGATTTCACACCTAGAGATTTTGCCTCTCACCAAATTTGGACGCGCCATGAATTTCATAATTTTAAGGCAGAAGCATTGGCTTTGGAGCTTCTCAAAAAAATCACATAAATTGTATGGAACTCACTTGCATCTTTTGCTTGCAATGTGCTTTGGTAGATTAAATAACAGTCATTAAATTAAGCTGGAGAAAAAAAATGGATGAAGTTGAACTAATCGCTACTTTCGATACTGAAGAAACAGCCCGGCTTGTTTCTAAGTCGCTAAATAATTGGTTTGCTTGGATCATGGAAGGTGACCAAGATGAAGAAATACCTGATTTTTTTGAGGACTTCGGTGTTTTGGCTGACGAATATGCCCTGGATCGCGAAAGTGACGTCGATTGGGATGAAACACCTGTTGCCAGAGCCCGTGGCAACAAAGTCGTTATTGCACTTGATTCTCCTAACACCGTCGATACGCTCGAAGAATTGCTAGAAGGTTTAGGTGCTTACGATGTCACCATGGCTGACGAAGAAGATTAGTCTCCATGCGGGTTTGCTTTTACTGCTTTGGGGATTTTCAGCGCATGCTTTGCCTTCTATCGCTGAACGCCACTATCGATCAGCTGAGACTGCCCAATTCGAGCTTGAGTCTTTTGAGCGCATTGCCAATCAACTTGGCTTGAGCAAATTGGGCCAACAGGAAGACCGCAAACTAAGGGCACTCTTTAACCATGCGCTGCTAGCATATTTCAAAGTTTTCTCAAGCAAAGATTTTGTATGGTCAAGCCGTGCTGCTTACCGTGTGACTGAATTAGTCTCCCATTTTTTTCAAAAACAGGTTTACGATTATCAGCCTCCTTATCGCTCGCTTCGGCTGCCATTCGCTTTTGCAATCACACCGCAAAACAATGGCCAAACAGCTTCGTTAAAAGAGCAAAATGCGTTGCAAGATGAAATCACACTGCTTTATGAAACAATTGAAAAATACGCAAAAAAATTAAGCAAAGACAAAGAACTGCTCAAAGATCTGCAAAAAAAACTGAAAGAAATTCCTAAACAAAATCGAGTCCAGGCGGAAAAAGTGACTTCCCCTTTTAAGCAGCTCGAACGAGGAACTCTGCGTGATAACAATGGCCAGATTCAGCAGTTGCAAAAAAATGGGAAGTGGAAAACCATTGCCATAACTGATTTAAAAACCATTCAAACGGCGATCAAACATCCTTCACAGACTGTGCGCCTCTCAGCACTAGTGATCGCGGAATCGCATCCCAACTATCAGCTAACCTCGCTATTGCTTTCGCAATGGAAAAAACCGACCAGGCCAATTTTTAATAATTTACAAAATACTTTATTTGGAGAACCAGAACATATCTTGCTGGCATTAAAAGCACTCATTCAAAAAGAGCCAAAGAGCATCGAAAATATAATGGCTTCATCAGAGCTACCAGCCGCTGAAAAGGCTTGGCTACTAAGCTTTGCTAGCAAAAACGAATTCACTATACACACAGCCAAGAAACTACTCAATCAAGAAGATGCCCTCACTGCTTCTCGCGCCTTATGGGTTCTTTACCAGGCAAATCCTCGCGCAGCGCAGCCTTTCATCCAAAAATATGCGACAGACAGACGAGCCCTGGTTGCTTTAACAGCGAACCGTTTGGCTAGTACCAACTTTTAATTCAAATAGCTTGAGTGCAAGATCCAGTCGTTGCTCGTCCTCGATCAAGCCCAACAAGACACGGGCCTTCTATGGTCTTTATCAAACAAAGCCTAATTTTTTCAAGTCTTTGACGCCTTGGGTCCATCCTGGTTGTACGCGCACAAACAGTTTCAACATGACTTGGCATTGCAGCAATAGCTCAATCTCTTGGCGAGCAGCTATGCCAATCTGTTTGATCTTTGTGCCATTTTTGCCGATCACAATTTTCTTTTGGCTTTCACGCTCTACATAGAGCACAGCCTCAATTTCAATCAAAGGTTTTTTAAGGTCATCTTTGCGTTTTTCGTCAAAGGATTCAATCGTTACAGCTAGTTTATAAGGAACTTCATCATCTAAAAGGGCCAGAGCTTTCTCGCGAATAAACTCTGCAACTAGCTGCTTTTCAAAGGTATCCGTAACCATGTCAGCATCAAACAAGAATTCTTGTTCAGGCAATTTTTTAGCAAGCTCACTGAATAAATCATGCAAACCTTCGCCGGTTTTAGCCGACACCGGAATGATTGCCGAAAAAAGATTGAGGCTAGCCACTTCTTCTATCAATGGTAGCAATGCACCTTTATCCTTCAGGTAATCAATCTTATTGAGCACCCAGATTACTGGTTTTTGCTCACGGTTCAGGCGCTGCAGCAACGTTTTTAAATGCGACAAATCAGTGGCTCTGTATGCAGGCTTAGCCAAAATATGCGCTACGTCTGAAACCCAAACCAAAACGTCAACGTCACTGGCAGAAGAAAGCGTTTGTTTTTGCATGTAACTCTGCAACTCATATTCTGCTTCCATCAGCCCCGGGGTATCAACAAAAACGATTTGCGTGTCTTCCTTGGTGAGAATCCCACGGATTGATTGCCTCGTCGTTTGCGCTTTAACGGAAACCGGTGCGATTTTCTGGCCAATGAGCGCATTTAAAATTGAACTCTTGCCGGCATTCGGCAACCCAACTAAAGCAACTGTACCACAACGTTTTTGACTCATATCACCACATTTACCAATCGATCCGGAACGATCACAAATTTTTTCACAACAGCGCCCTCTAAAAAGCGTAACACGTTGGGGGAAGCCATGACCAGATCTTCCAGATCTTGTTTAGACATGCCACGTACCACTTTAATATCATCTCTTTTTTTGCCATTAATTTGTACGACAATCACCACTTGATCGTCATCACAACAAGCTGGATCAAAAGCAGGCCAGGACTCTTTGGCCAGCAAAGTCTTTTGCCCTAATCTTTGCCAGAGTTCTTCGGCAATATGAGGAGCATAAGGCGCTAACACTTTTAAGAACAACAAAACGGTTTCTTTGGGAACTTCGGACGCTGCTGTCGCATCATTCACGAACGTCATCATTTGTGAAATGGCCGTGTTGAATTTCAACTCGCGGGTATCTTGGCCCACTTTTTTGATGGTTTTGTTTAAAGAACGCCACAAATTATCAACACTTGCGCCCGGACTATCCGTTAAGGTGCTGGCTAGTTCATTGGTTTGATCATTGATAACCAAACGCCAAGCACGATGTAAAAAGCGATAAACGCCTTCCACACCAGCCGTTTGCCACATTTTCACTTGTTCCAAAGGGCCCATGAAAAGTTCATAAAGCCGCATGGCATCGGCGCCATAATCTTTAATGACGTCGTCAGGATTCACCACATTATTTTTGGACTTCGACATTTTCTCGAGCAAAACTTTTAAGGGATTGCCATTGGCTTTAGCAATAAATTTGTCGCCGACATGCTCAACAGTATCTGGATAATAATATTTACCCATACTGTCTTGATAACTTTGCGAAAGAATCATGCCCTGATTAAAAAGCTTTTGGAAAGGCTCTTTGGTGTGTACCAAACCGCAATCAAAAAGCACCTTATGCCAAAAACGCGCATACAACAAATGTAGCACCGCATGCTCAACGCCGCCAATATAAAGATCGACAGGCATCCAATGCTCTTCTAAAGCTTTTGAACAAAACTCTTTGGTGTTTTTGGGGTCCAAATAGCGCAGGTAATACCAACAAGAACCCGCCCATTGCGGCATGGTGTTGGTTTCACGAAGACCTTTTCGCCCATCAGTTAACGTAACTACGCGCCAATCGTCCCCTGCCCGCGCCAAAGGAGGCTGACCGTCCTCTGTCGGTTTATAAGCATCGACCAAAGGCAGCTCAATGGGCAGATCATTTTCCGTCAAGGGCACGACGCTGCCGTCTTCCAAATAAACCACCGGCATGGGCTCGCCCCAATAGCGCTGCCGGGAAAAAAGCCAGTCACGTAGACGATAGCTTATTTTTTCCTTAGCAAAACCGTGGCGAGTCACATAGTCGATGATCAATTGACGGCATTCGCCAGCTTTTTTGCCAGCACATTCTGCTGGCTCCAGTAAAATGCCATTTTTCATATCGCTGTAACAAATTTCCTGAGCTTGAACTTTTGCACGCAAAATAGGATCTTCTGGAACCAAAATAATTTTAAGTGGGATGTTGTATTTTTTGGCGAAAGCAAAATCTCGCTCGTCATGCGCCGAGCATTTTACGATTCCTGTACCGTAATCTGCAATGGCAAAGCTAGCCACCCAGATTGGCAAATCGCCATTGCCTAAAGGATCAACAATATAACGTCCGGTAAAAACGCCGTCGATGTCTTTGTCGCCTTCGATGCCGGCTTTCATACGTCTATCAAGCATGGCCTGACAGCGCACTAATATTTCGTCTTTATTTTCGACGCCCTTGAGTAACTGCGCTAAAAGCGGATGATCAGGCGCTACCACCACGAAGGTGTCGGCATAACAGCTTTCAAAATGTGCTGAAAATGTTTCAATTGTGATATCAGAATCTTTGACTGGCGCCGTAAAAATCAAGCCTTGGCTCTTTCCAATCCAATTGCGTTGCATTTCTTTCACGCCTTCGGGCCAGTCCAAACCATCTAAATCTTCCAACAAACGTTCTGCGTAGGATGTGATTTTTAACATCCATTGCTTCATTAAACGTTTTTCAACGACATCGCCCGTCTCGACGTAACGACCATCTTTGACTTCTTCATTGGCAAGCACCGTACAAAGCGCAGGACACCAATTGACTGGAACTTCGGCTAAATAAGCCAAGCCTTTTTCGTATAGCTTTAGAAAAATCCATTGTGTCCAACGGTAGTAATCTGCATCGCTGGTGCAAATTTCTCGCTGCCAATCGTAACTAAATCCTAGTCGTTTTATTTGCTGGCGAAAATTATCAATATTGCTTCGTGTGATAACCGCTGGATGAATATTTTCGCGCATAGCAGCGCGCTCAGCAGGCAAACCAAAGGCATCCCAACCCATGGGGTGCAATACGTAAAAACCTTCCATGCGCTTCATGCGCGCAACCACATCGGTCGCCGTGTAACCTGCAGGATGACCGACATGCAGACCTGCCCCGGACGGATAAGGAAACATATCTAAAATATAATATTTGGGTTTTTTGGCGAGCTCTTTTAAATCAACAGGCGTCTCAAATGCTCTTTGTTTATCCCACTCAGCTTGCCATTTTGGCTCAATCAGCGAGGGCTCATACCGCATGGTAACTCCAAATATTTTTTTTAAAAATTTGGTGGCGAAAGAGGGACTCGAACCCTCGACCTACGGATTATGAGACCGTCGCTCTAGCCAGCTGAGCTACCTCGCCACAAGAGTATCAAAACTAAAATCAATTAGGCAAGAACGCGTTCAACGAGTTCAATGACTGATAGATTTGCATTGTCGCCAGTACGAACACCGCTTTTTAATACGCGCGTGTAACCGCCCTTGCGATCTTTAAAGCGTGGACCGATATCCTCAAACAGTTTCTTCAAGATATCTTGGTCACGAATTGACCGATAAGCCAATCTGCGTGCATGCAAATCGCCACGTTTTGCCAACGTAATCAATTTTTCCGCAACGCCACGAAGATCTTTTGCTTTTGCTTCGGTCGTTTCAATGCATTCATGTTTAAAAAGTGATGTTGCCATATTGCAAAACAACGCTCTTCTGTGTGCTGAGGTTCGATTTAATTTTCGACCCTTTTTTAAATGTCGCATACTATGCCTCTTTCGTAATTAATTCTTTTCAGTTGTACTTGCATGAGAAGCTGCGCCTGATGCAAATCCGGATTTAGACGACCAGCTGTCTAACTTCATTCCTAAAGACAAGCCCATTTCACCTAGGATTTCCTTGATTTCTTTCAAGCTCTTTCGGCCAAAATTCTTTGTCTTCAACATTTCACTTTCGGTGCGCTGAACCAAGTCGCCAATATGACGAATATTCGCATTTGCCAAACAATTAGCCGAGCGAACCGACAGCTCCAATTCTTCAACTGATCGCATCAGATTATCGTTTAACTTATCCGACGTCTCCTCTGTTTCAGGAAGCTCTGGTTCTAGATCTTCTGGAAAATTGATAAATACGGTAAACTGCTCTTTCAAGATTTTAGCCGCAATTCCCAATGCATCTTCAGGTGACACGCCGCCATTGGTCCAAACTTCCATCATGAGCTTATCATAGTCAGTTTGCTGACCAACACGTGCATTGGTCACATGATAGTTAACTTTGCGTACCGGGCTGAACAGAGCATCAATAGGCACTGTTCCGACCGGCTGCCCTTCTTCGCGGAATTGCAACGCAGGCACATAGCCTCGTCCACGCCTGATAGTCAGCTCCGCTTTAAACAAGCCACCTTCTGCCACAGTGCAAATGTGTTGCTCTGGATCTAAAATTTCAATAGCAGCATCGCCTTGAATATCTTTTGCTGTAACAAAACAAGGTCCCTGCTTAGAAATATAAGCAGTTTTTTGCTGACCTTCATGCAGGCGAATAGAAATTTCTTTCAAGTTCAAAACGATATCCGTGCCGTCTTCTTTAACGTCAGGCAAAGATACGAACTCATGCTGAGCTCCTTCGATCTTAACGGCAGAGATAGCAGCACCTTGCAATGATGACAGCAAAATACGGCGCAAGGAATTACCCAAAGTAACGCCATAGCCCCTTTCCAGAGGTTCTAGAACAAATTTTCCATATCGTGGAGTAGAAACATCACGATCTACGATCAAGCCTTTTGGACGGATTAGATTGCGCCAATTACGATACATTACTAACACCTTTAACTATCTTTAAAAAAATATTTATCTGATCAGCGGAAAGCTTTGCAAATATGAGAGCATCTTCAAAAACAAAGCTTTCGCAAAAATTAAACGCGGCGTCTCTTCGCAGGCCGGCATCCGTTATGAGGAATCGGCGTTACGTCACGGATCAAAGTCACACGCATACCGCTGCTTGAAATAGCACGCAGTGCAGTTTCTCGACCCGATCCTGGACCTGTAACAAGTACTTCAACTGCTCGCATGCCATGATCTTTGGCTTTACGACAAGCATCTTCAGCGGCAATTTGGGCGGCAAAAGGCGTACTTTTTTTAGAACCTTTAAAGCCTTTCGCACCACAACTTGACCACGCCACGACAGCACCTGTCATATCAGTGATCGTGATAATCGAATTATTGAAAGTGGTATAGATGTGAGCAACTCCCTGCGTCACATTTTTGCGAACCCGTTTCTTAGTCTTTACAGCTACCATTCACTAAATCCTCATAACCCAAAGGGTTAAACTTAAAACTAATATTAATTAACGTCGAATCCCTGCGCTGCGTCTGGTGCTGCGTCTGGTTCGTGCATTAGAATGCGTTCTTTGGCCGCGCACAGGCAAGCCTTTCCTGTGCCTAAGCCCACGGTAACAACCCAAATCCATCAAGCGTTTGATGTTCATTGAGATCTCACGTCTCAGATCGCCTTCGACCTTATATGACGCATCAATCACATCTCTAATACGCGCAATTTCGTCGTCAGTTAAGCCATCTGTCCTTTTATTTTCGTCAACCTTGGCTTGGCTTAAAACAACTTTCGCATTAGATGGTCCTATTCCGTAGATATAGGTCAATGCGGTTCCCATTTTTTTATTTCGCGGTAAATCTACACCGGCAATACGTGCCACAGTTCTTCTCCACTTTCACACTAAATTAGACATTAAACAAAATGATCGCGGTTTTAACTACCCTTGACGTTGTTTATGTCTTGTATTTTCGCAAATAACACGAACGACACCACGACGCCGAATTACTTTGCATTTTTCACAAATTCGCTTCACTGAAGCTCTTACTTTCATCTCAAACTCCTAAACTCTTGCTTTTGCGCCGAGGCATATCAAGTTGTAACTATACATAACAAAAAAACAAGTCCCTTTTGCCAAATGCTTTACAATAATCGCGTCTTTTAAGCACATTTAATTAAAAACAGGCTGCAATCTACTCAATATTCGTGCAAATACGGCATCAGGAGAGCCAGAACCATCAATTTGTAACAACAAATTCTTTTCTTGGTAGTACTCTTTCAAAGGCAAAGTTTGCAAAGCAAAGGTTTTCAGTCGTGTTTCGACAGCGTCTTCTGCGTCATCCTTGCGCTGTTCAAGCGTTGAATGATCAATGGGACAGATCTCTTTATTGATCAAAGTATCCACATGATAAAGTGCAGCGCATTTTGGACAAACCCGTCGTCCTGATATCCTGCGCACTAACAAACCCTGCTCCACTTCTAAACTAATCACCGCCGTCAAGGATTGATTCATTTTAGCTAATATTTGCGAAAAAGCTTCGGCCTGAGGCACTGTTCTAGGAAATCCATCAAAAATGAATCCATTATCTTTGATCACATCTACTAATTCTTGGTGGACAAGATTCATCACGATCTCATCAGGAACCAAATATCCAGCATCCATATAGGATCGAACTTGATCGCCCAAGGCTGCTTTTTCTTTCATCGCCTTACGAAACAGATCACCAGTACTAATGTGCAATGCTCCGAAATGCTTTTCTAAAAGAACCGCCTGCGTACCTTTTCCTGCACCAGGAGCACCAAATAATACCAATCTTATAACCACAAATTTAACCCTTTTTAAACAGAAGCAGGCGCCGTTGACAAAGATGGTTTATTTGCGTCAGAACGCGCACGAATTTTCAATGCACTTCCACCAGAAATACCATCATATTGCTTCCCGATAAAATGACCTTCAATTTGCTGCACAGTGTCCAAGGCCACGCTCACAACAATCAAAAGACCGGTACCACCAAAATAAAACGGAACTTGATTTGACGTCAGTTTTTGAATAGCAACGGGCAACACGCAAACTGCCGATAAATAAAGTGCGCCACCAAAAGTGATCCGGCTTAAAACAAAATCGATGTAATCAGCAGTGGCCTTGCCAGGACGTACACCCGGAATAAACCCGCCAAACTTGCGCATATTATCAGCGACGTCGACCGGATTAAACTGAACTGCGGTATAAAAATAAGCAAAGAAAATAATGAGCAAGACGAATAGGACTTCGTAGCGCCAACTTCCCGGAGCCAAGATCACTTGCACCGAACGCATCCAATCCGCTTGAATAAAAGAGGCAATAGTTGCTGGAAACATCAGAAACGTTGAAGCAAAGATAGGAGGAATCACACCGGGCACATTAATTTTTAACGGTAAATGCGTTGCTTGCCCACCATATTGCTGATTTCCTACCACGCGCTTGGCGTATTGAACAGGAATACGTCGCTGTCCTTTTTCCACAAAAACAATTGCTGCTAATACTGCAACCATCACGATTCCAAGCAACATAATTTCTGATGGTTGATAAGTTTGATTCTTAATTCCAACTGCAGTTTCATAAATCGCACTAGGCAATCTGGCGACGATCCCGGCAAAAATGATCAAAGAAATTCCGTTACCAATACCGCGTTCGGTAATGCGCTCACCCAACCACATGATAAAGGCAGTGCCGGCTGTCAAAGTGAGTACAGTTATCAAAATAAAACCAAAGCCACCCCAGGCTGCTGCCCAGTCAGGATTGACAACGCCATTGCTCTTGAATGATTGAGCAATCATGACACCTTGGATAACTGAGATCAAAACTGTGCCATAACGTGTATATTGATTGATTTTTTTACGACCCTGCTCGCCTTCTTTTTGCAAACGCTCAATAGTAGGAACTACCACCGCCATCATCGTCATAATAATCGACGACGTGATGTAAGGCATAATTCCAAGCGCAAAAATACTGGCATTTTCTAAAGCGCCGCCAGAAAAGAAATTAAACAGATTTAAAAATCCGCCACCGCTATCTTGTTGGGCATTTAAAAACCCTCTGGTCGCGGTACGATCAACTCCTGGAGTTGTAACGAATATACCGATACGGTAAACCGCCAGCAAAGCTAGCGTGTAAAAAACACGATTGCGCAGATCAGGAATTCGAAACAAACCAACAAGTCGATTCATCATAGCTGCTTTCCTTCACAAATTACCGACGGTACGTCATAACACATGTTGAAGAAATCCGTATGCTACTCTTTTCCGATGATCTCCACGGCTCCACCTTTTTCAAGCACTTTATCGATAGCGCTCTTAGAGGCAGCGTGGACACGCAAGGTTATAGCAATAGACAGATCGCCTGTTCCCAAAATCTTGAAAGCTTTCGCTCCTGCTGAGATTAAACCTGCAGCAATTAATGCTTGTCTATCAACAACGGAGCCGGCAGTGAAACGTTCACCAATTCGATTTAGATTTACCGCATGAACATCGCGCTTAAATGGTGCATTAGAAAAACCACGTTTAGGCAAACGACGATCCATGGGATTTTGTCCGCCTTCAAAACCGATACGAACCTGGCCGCTTTTTCGTGCTTTTTGACCTTTATGGCCTTTTCCTGAAGTCTTTCCGTGGCCGCTGCCCTCGCCTCGACCTAAGCGCTTGCGATTTTTACGGGCACCAATGGGTGCCACAAGGTTATGTAAACCTTGATAATCATTCGCTGGCATGTTTCTCCCTATAATCCTTAAAAAGTATAATCAAATTCAATTCTTAAAGCGCGCGGCTTCTAGCCCCAGTCAGCTCTACGTCACCTTCGCGTACTTCGATATGCACCATGTGATGCACTTTTTCCACCATGCCACGAATAGCAGGTGTATCTTTCAAGGTCTTCTCTGAGCCGATTTTGCCCAGGCCCAAGCCTTTCATTACTGCACGTAAGTGTTCGGATTTCCCAATCACGCTGCGTGTTTGCTTTAAAACAATATGCGTTGCCGCTTTTTTTGATTCAGTCATCGTTATTTACCGTCGTTAATATCTGAGCGACGTTTTGCAATTTGCTCAGCTGTTTTTAGAGATAGAAGTCCCTGCAATGTTGCTTTCACAACATTATGAGGATTTTTGCTACCCAAAGATTTGGTCAAAATATCATGAACACCTGCAGCTTCAAGCACAGCTCGCACGGTATTTCCAGCGATAACGCCAGTTCCTTCAGAAGCCGGACGCATGAAAACTTTTCCTGCGCCAAAATGTCCCAAGGTTGGATGCGGTATGGTCGCCCCAGAAAGTGATACCGTTTTGATATTTTTCCGAGCGTGCTCAGTTCCTTTACGAATCGCTTCTGGAACTTCACCAGCTTTGCCAAGTCCAACGCCTACACGGCCTTTGCCGTCGCCAACAACCACGAGTGCGCTGAACGAAAAGCGACGCCCGCCCTTCACAACTTTAGCGACGCGGTTAACACTTACCACGCGTTCACTTAACTCATGCTGCTCTTCATTATGTTGAGCCATTTAAGTCTCCCTTAAATCCTTCAAAAATTAAAAATTCAATCCAGCGTCACGTGCACCTTGGGCTACTGCTGCCACTCGTCCACAATAGCGAAATCCATTTCGATCAAAAACAGCCGTCAAAACGCCTTTTTCTTTCAATCGTTTGCCCAAAAGTTCACCCACCATACCAGCAGCATGCGACTTTTTAATATCTTTCAAATGACCACGTAAATCTTTATCCACGGTGCTTGCAGCAGCAAGAGTTTTACCTGTGACGTCGTCAATTGCTTGCACATAAATATGCGTTGCGCTTCTAAAAACACTTAAGCGCGGGCATTCTAATGAGCCTTCAATTTTCTTGCGCACTTTGATTTTACGACGAGCACGCATTGCTGCTTTCAAGTTTTTTTTGCGTAATGTCTTAACTTTTGTATCCATATCATTGCCTTCTTAGCATCATATAATCGTTTGCTTAACTAATTTCTTACTTGCCAGCAGATTTGCCTTCTTTACGTTTGACGATCTCATCTGAATACTTAATACCTTTTCCGCGATAAGGCTCAGGAGGTCTAAACGAACGAATTTTTGCGGCAGTCACACCTAAAAGCTGTTTATCAATACTTTCCAATGTGATGCGGGTTCTCTTTGCATCCACTACTGCACTCACATTATTTGGCAAAGGAAAAACCACCGGATGTGAAAAACCCAATGCCAAATGCAGGTCTTTACCTTTCATTTCAGCACGATATCCAACACCATTAATCTCAAGCTCGCGCACGAATCCTTGCGCCACGCCTTTTACCATATTGGCAACTAGGCTGCGTGACAAACCATGCAACGCCTTTGCTTGATTAGACTCATCCTTACGACTGAGATGAAGCACGCCCGCTTCATTTTTCAATTCAACAAGCGAAGGTAATTCAGTGTGAAGTTTCCCTTTTGGCCCTTCTACATTTACCTTTGCGCCATCTATCGAAACCTTAACCTGCTCAGGTATAGTGATAGGTGATTTTCCCGTACGAGACATGACAAAACTCCATTAAAATACGCTTTCTTGCGCTCATTACCAAACGAAGCAAAGAACCTCGCCACCAATTCCAAGCTTCTTTGCTTCATGACAAGTCATGACACCTTTTGAAGTTGAAACGACGGCAATACCTAGCCCGCCACGAACGGATGGCAACTCATCTTTTGCACTATATACGCGAAGACCTGGTCTGCTTACGCGACGAAGACCTTCAATGACAGGATCACCGCCATTATCGTATTTCATTTTCAAAACTAAAGACTCGCGATGTTCCACGCGGCCGACATCGAAATCCTCAATAAAGCCGGTTTGCTTTAAAATACGCGCAAGTCGTTGCGCCATTTTAGAAGATTTAACTGTCACTTTCTCATGTCCTACCATTAGGCCATTTCTAATACGAGAAAGCATATCTGCTATTGGATCTGTCATCATAATTAAAACCCTATTTTCTGAAAGGCACGCCTAAATGTGTTAAAAGTGCTTTACCTTGCACATCATTTTCTGCACTGGTTACGATAGAGATGTTTAGCCCACGCGCTTTATCAATTTGTTCGTAACTAATTTCTGGAAATATGATCTGTTCTTTCACACCGATAGAACAGCAACCACCGCCATCAAATTTACTAGTGATACCGCGGAAATCGCGAACACGAGGCAGGGCAATATTCACAAACCGATCCAAAAATTCCCACATACGATCACGGCGCAAGGTAACGCAGGTACCAATAGGCATCCCTTGTCTAAGCTTGTAAGTCGCAATTGATTTCTTGGCTTTGGTCACAATAGGACGTTGCCCTGTGATTACTTCTAAAACTTCTTTGCCCCCGTCAATGACTTTGGGGTTTTGCACGGCTTCACCAAGACCAATATTGATGACAATCTTCTTTAAGCGTGGAGCTTGCATAGGATTTTTTAATCCAAGCTCGCTCATTAGCTGCGGAACAATTTCCATCTCATAATATTTTTTAAGTCTAGGGCCGGTGGCCTTTGTAGACATCAAATCACCTCATTCTCAAAATACTTTAAAACTGTTAAACGGGTTCTGCTTTGAATTTTTTCCCGCGTGCAACTCTGATCTTTTCGCCAGAATCATTAAAAGAAAATCCTAATCGCACAGGTCGACCGAGCGACTCTGACATCAACATCACATTTGAAATATGCACAGAGCCAATGCCCTCAACAATTCCACCTTCTGGATGTTTTGGATTACGCTGAGGTTTCATGTGCCTCTTGATAGGGGCAACGCCTTCGACCTTCACGCGATTACTATTACAATCAATTTCTAGCACGCGACCGATTTTATTCTTTTTATCTTTGCTACCAGAAATGACTTTTACCAAATCACCTTTTTTAATACTCATGGCTTAAACCTGCTTAACCAAATAAATAATTAGGACTCATGCGATACACTGCTTTACCGAAAACGACAATGCCTTATTACAGAACTTCTGGCGCCAGTGAGACAATTTTCATGAAATTTTTTCCACGAAGCTCACGTGCCACAGGGCCGAAAATTCGAGTTCCAATAGGTTCATTATCTTTACCAATTAAAACAGCGCCACCTTTATCAAATCGAATATAAGTGCCATCGGGACGCGCAATTTCTTTTGCGGTCCTGACAACAACAGCTCTAACAACAGAGCCCTTTTTCACTTTTGATGCAGGTGCTGCTTCTTTCACACTGCAGACAATTATGTCACCAACAGATGCATATCTGCGATGCGAACCGCCCAAAACCTTGATACACATGACCTTACGCGCGCCACTATTATCAGCGACGTCCAGCACGGATTGTGTTTGTATCATCTAAAAATCTCCCACTGGACCAATAAATTCCAGTATTTTATAAAATCAATTATTCAGCTGCTTTTTCCAAAACTTCCATCAAACGCCATCTCTTTGATTTCGAAACTGGCGCTGCCTCTACGATGGATACAAAATCGCCTAGACGACATTGATTTTTTTCATCATGAGCATGATAACAAGCATGTTTTTTAACAAACTTATTATATTTTGGATGTCGCACTGTTCGTGTCACCTGCACAGTAATGGTTTTATTCATTTTTCCGCTGGTCACAAGACCTGCAAGTAGACGACGATTACTTTTTTTAACTACATTTTCCATTTTAGGGCCTCAAATCCATTTTACTTGTTGCTTACTTCTTTGCTTGAAGCAACGTTAAAACTCTCGCCAATTCTTTACGTTTCTTAGACGGCAATGCTGTATCCAGAAGTTTACCTACTGCATGATCAAAGCGCACAGTCATCAAATCTTTACGCAAATCAGTTTCAATTTTGTTTAGTTCAACTACTGACAACTCTTTTAGTTCTTTTAATTTCATGACTTCCTCTTATAACTCTTCTGATGCCAACACAATTTTGGTTGGAAACGGCAACTTTGAAGCCGCTAATTCCATTGCTCTTTTTGCAATTTCATCAGAAACACCTTCGATTTCATAAAGCATTCTTCCTGGCTTTACAACTGCTACCCAACCTTCCAAGGGGCCTTTTCCTTTACCCATTCGAACTTCGGCAGGTTTTTTGGTAATTGGCTTATCTGGAAACACGCGAATCCATATTTTACCACCACGCTTAACATGTCTGGTCAAAGCAATACGACCTGCTTCAATCTGACGCGCAGTTAACCAACCACGACCTACACACAATAATCCGACAGTTCCAAAAGAAAGTTCGCTGCCACCTTTGGCATAGCCAGGGGTGCGCCCTTTTTGTTGCTTTCTATATTTTACTCTTGCTGGTGACAACATTTGCTTTGTCCTTTAAATCCGTTCACTCATTTATTGTTTTTGCGCTGATGTCGGCAAAACTTCGCCTTTAAACAGCCACACTTTGCAACCAATTTGCCCATATGTCGTATGCGCTTCTGCGAAGCCATAATCAATATCAGCGCGCAATGTATGCAAAGGAACACGCCCTTCTCTATACCATTCACGCCTAGACATCTCTGCTCCACCTAAACGGCCGGAAACAGCAACACGAATCCCTTTAACCCCAAATTTCTGCGCCGTCTGCATCACTTTCTTCATAGCACGTCTAAATGCCACACGTCTTTCTAGCTGTTGAGCAACGTTTTCTGCAATCAACTGAGCATCAATTTCAGGTTTTCTGACTTCATGAATATTCAAAAAGACTTCGCTTTTTGACTTCTTCTGCAGGTCATTTTTAAGTTGATCAATGCCAGCGCCTTTTTTGCCGATAATGACACCTGGGCGTGCAGCATGAACACTGACCTTGCATTTGCTCGCTGCGCGTTCAATCTCAATTTTTGAAATCCCTGCGGATTTAAAATTTTGATTAATGAACAATCGCATCTGCATATCTTCAGCAAGCCATTCAGCATAGCCAGCTTCTCGATACCATTTCGAGTCCCAAGTCTTATTAATGCCGAGACGAAAACCTATTGGACTAACTTTTTGGCCCATGGGGCACTCCATCCTACGTTAAACAACATTACAAAAAAAGCTGCGAGTTAAACTGCCTCAACCAAACTAACATCAATATGCGTGGTTTGCTTGCGAATTGGGCTTGCGCGACCTTGTGCTCGCGGCATAAAACGTCTGCCGATTGCACCTTTGTGAACAAGTATTTCATCTACTACAAGTTTGTCCACATTTAAACCTTTTTCTGACGCATTTGCCACGGCAGAATCAAGTAACCGACGCAAAGGCCCAGCGGCTGCTCTTCTTTGAAATGCTAGATTGATCAAAGCATCTCCGACCTTCTCGCCTCTTACCAAATCTGCAATCACACGCACTTTTCGGGCGCTCATTCTGAGGCCGCGAAGAGAAGCAAGCACTGGCCCGTTTTTACGAGCTTCTTGCCTGGCTTTCGCCTTTTCACGTTGCTTTGTTGCCATGACTTAAAAATCTCCTTAAAAAACAACCTAAACTTTTTTAACAACTTTTTTATCAGTTGGATGCGTCACGAAATACCTTGTTGGGGCAAATTCGCCCAATTTATGACCAACCATATTATCAGTGATAAAAACGGGAATAAATTTTCTACCATTATGCACAGCAAACGTACGCCCGACAAATTCCGGGGTTACTGTTGAACGTCTAGACCAAGTTTTAATAACTTGTCTTGCAGTTGAGGTACTTTCCACCGTAACTTTTTTCCACAAATGCGCGTCCACAAATGGACCTTTTTTTAATGAGCGTGGCATTTTAAAATCTCCTGTAAATCAACAACGCTATTTCCTGCGTTTTACAATCATGTTGCTGGTTCGTTTATTTTTACGTGTACGGTGACCCTTCGTTGGCTGACCCCAAGGTGATACAGGATGGCGACCACCAGAGGTCTTACCTTCACCACCACCATGTGGATGATCGACAGGATTCATAGAAACACCACGGTTATGAGGCTTACGACCCATCCATCGCTTACGCCCTGCTTTCCCGATACGTATCAATTCATGCTCAGCATTGCCAACCTGCCCAATCGTGGCCGAGCAATCGATGTGCACCAAACGCGACTCACCTGAGGGAAGTCTGATATTTGCGTACATACCTTCTCTCGCCATCAGCTGAGCAACTCCACCAGCAGAGCGAACCATCTGCCCGCCCTTTTTAGGACGCAACTCAATATTGTGGATTTCAGTACCTACTGGAATATTTTTAAGCGGTAAATGATTACCAGGCTTAATATCTGCAGTGCTGCTAGATTCAATTTTATCACCGACATTTAAACCGTTTGGCGCTAGAATATAGCACTTCACGCCGTCAAGATAATGAAGCAAAGCAATACGTGCACTTCTATTTGGATCGTATTCAATAGCGGCAACAATTGCTGGCACGCCGATTTTGGCACGCGCAAAATCAATGTCACGCAATTTACGTTTATGGCCACCACCACGAAAACGAACGGTAATTCGCCCTGTGCTGCCGTGCGCCGAGGTCGCTTTTTTACCTTTTACTAAACGTTTTTCTGGTTTTGATTTTGTAATTTCAGCAAAATCGGAACCCGTTGTAAATCTTCGAGCCGCACTTGTCGGCTTATAATGCTTAATACCCACATTTCACCTATCGGCCTTAGCGAAACAATCTTTATTGTTTCTTATCGGCCATTAATTCATCAAAATTTTAAGCAGCAGGACCTGCTGCGACACCAAATGCATCCATGTCTGAACCTTCTTTTAAGGTCAGCACAGCTTTTTTCCAATTGCTTCTGCGTCCCATTGTTTTACCAACGCGTTTGCTTTTACCTCGATATATCGAGGTATTAACCGCGTCAACCGAGACACCAAACAGTTTTTCTGCAGCCAGCTTAATCTCTTTTTTATTTGCAGCCATGGCAACTTCAAGCACAACTTTATTCTCATTGCTTTTCAACGTTGTTGCTTTTTCAGTGACCAGCGGTCGCTTTAAAACTTCAGATAATATTCTCATTTCCCATACCTCAAAATTTAAGCGTTTAATTCGCCGAGCAAACGTTGTTGCAATGCCAAAACCGCTCGCTCAGTCATCATTAATACAGGGTACCGTAAAATGTCATAGACATTAACACCTGCTGTTTCAATGAATTTTGCGCTTTTCAAATTACGCATGCTACGCTTTAGATTGTCATTAGCAAAATCAACAACCAATGCTTTTTCAGCCTGCAAGATTGCTAATGTCTCGCTTGTTACTTTGGTTTTTGCAACCGGTAGATCAAAATCTCTGACGATTTTTAAAGAGCTCTCACCTAACCTGGTGCTTAAAGCAACAGCCAAGGCAGCGCGTTTTTTGGCTTTAGGCATATTATAACTATAGTCACGTGGTTTTGGAGCAAATGCGACACCACCACCAACCTGATGAGGATTCTTCATCGAACCTTGACGTGCCATACCGCGACCTTTTTGCGGAAATGGTTTTTTGGTCGTGCCATGCACTTCTGCTTTTGTTAAAGCAGACTGCGTCCCGGCACGCCTGCACGCACGTTGCCAATTCACAATCTCGGTCAGCAAATAGCTACGAATAGGTGCAGCAAACACTTCATCGCTTAATGTGATGCTTCCCACTTTTTGATTTTTTAAGTCTACTACATCCAATGTAGGCATGACGATTCCCTTTAAGTCTTCAATAACACAAACAAAAAAACCTAGCTCTTCAACTCAACATCAACACCTGCAGATAAATCTAACTTCATCAATGCATCTAGTGTCTGTTGCGTTGGGTCCAAAATATCAAGCAATCTTTTATGCGTACGTGATTCAAATTGCTCACGTGATTTTTTATCAATAAATACACTGCGTAACACCGTGTATTTGGTGATTTTAGTAGGCAAAGGGATCGGTCCCGCAATTTTCGCCCCAGTTCGCTGCGCAGTTCTTGCGATTTCTTCCGCAGCCTGATCAAGCAACTTATAATCGTATGCCTTTAGGCGTATACGGATCTTATTGGCAGACATCTCTTTTACCTCAAGTAACAAATAAATTCAAAAAGCTGGTGAACCATATATTTTTTAAAAAAACGCGCAAGCCCTGACTTTTCTTTTTTAAATTTAAAAAGCTAAGGGCTTATGCATACATCTTTACTCAATGATTTCTGCAACCACACCTGCGCCGACAGTATGTCCGCCTTCACGAATCGCGAAGCGCAGCTCTGTATCCATCGCAATGGGAGTCAAAAGCTCAACGATCACGGTGACGTTATCCCCTGGCATCACCATTTCGGTGCCTT
>CANFCB010000012.1 GCA_947445025.1 Myxococcales bacterium | reverse complement strand
GATAGTCAGAAAGTGTAAAAAATCCTGCTGTTGCCGAGTTCGCTAGTAGTAACAAAATCAAAAAAAATATATATACGCATCCGGTACGACTCTGCATATCAATAATTAATTTCTGCCCATACTGGTAAATGGTCAGAAGCATTTCTCGCTTCTTTTATAACACGTCCTATTTAAAAATAAATTAATGTGCCAACGGTATTGTCTGGAAAGATTCATGAAGGTCGTATGTTTAAGAAAATGTATCTATTTGCGTTACTTATACTAAGTCTTCCATCGGCAGGATTTGCCTCGTTGTTGCACGAGGCTGCTGGGCGTGGAAATCTTGCAGAAATAACGTTGCTACTTGCTACAGGCGAAGATGTTAATGCTGTGGATGAATATGGCTACACAGCGCTACACTGGGCTGCATGGAAT
Organism: Myxococcales bacterium; assembly: GCA_947445025.1. Taxonomy (GTDB): domain Bacteria; phylum Myxococcota; class UBA727; order UBA727; family JABDBI01; genus JAHFEG01. Next base: position 31,641 of record CANFCB010000012.1, on the reverse strand, counting down.
GGAAATCTTGCTGTCGTCATAGTTCTGCTTAATGCACGCATAATGGTCAATGCTGTGGATCTATGGGGCCACACACCGCTACGCTTTGCTGCTATGAATGGATATCCTGCTATCGTCACATCTCTTCTTAGTGCAGGTGCTTACTTAACAATTAAGAACTATTACGACGAGTCACCTTTACACAAAGCAAATCGAGCCGTGATAAAAGCAGTAAAAGATTGGTTGTGGCTGAATTTGCAGAAAGATTTAGCAGGTTAGGCACAGGCGTGTTGTCTGCATATCAATAATTAATCTCTGCCCATACTGGTAAATGGTCAGAAGCATTTCCCGCTTCTTTTATAACACGTCCTTGTATGACTTGCGCGCCTCTTAAGGCAAAAATATGATCGATGCGAGATCTGGGTGCATGAGAAGGCCAGGTGAGAGTACTTTGTTCGTCGCTGCGATGCTGATTTTCGCTAATTGCTTCAGTTTCATCGACAAGTCCATGGCGAATAATATCGATGGTTTCATCGTCTTGGTAGCGAAGCTCAGCATTATGAGGAGGTGCATTGAAATCTCCGGCGATAATCATGGGCCCTTTCATGGAAGCAGTCCACTGCAGTAAATCGCGCGCTTGCTTTTCACGGGCGGATTCATCTCGATCTTCAAAATGCACGTTAATGACGGTGATTTGTTTGTTGTTGATATGCGCGACGACATGCTGAGCGCCACGATCGATGTATCCCCAATTATACCAAAATGGGTTAGAGTCCGGCTTATCAAAAATGAAGCGTCTGTGATCAGATAAGAGGTATTTAGACAAGACACAATTAGCGGTTTTGACTTCGCCAATATGATGTTCAATGGGCCAGTAGGGAAAAGGAACATAGTTTTTTTCCCAGATTGGCGCACAAGCCCAATAATGGTAACCGATCGCGTCTACCAGCCATTCGACTTGATTAATATGATGTGTACGATTGGAATTCAAATCGACTTCTTGCAGCAAAACAACGTCGGCATCAATTTTTTTAAGCACGGCAGCGACTTCACTCATTTTTTGACGTGTGAGCGCTTCATCTCGCCAGTCAGAAGCGTGATCTTTAAATCCTTGGCCATGGGCAATATTGTAGGTCACAAGACGTAGGGTTGGACTCGCGTCTTTTGGGACTGCATTGACAATGTATTCCGTTTTAAGTTGTGAATAGCGAGGGAAAAATGCGCCAACACTCCACCAAATTCCGGCTGCTGTTAATGCGCAAACGGTGGTAGTAATAAGAAAAATAACGCGAATTAACTTTTTTGTTTTACTCAGCATATTGATTGACATACTTAGCAACAATCTCAGGGGTATCAACGTGTAAATGATGTCCTACGTTTGGGATTGTAAAGAATTGAGCATTGGAAAAACTTTGTAGACGATTCATGTATTCGCCTTCTTTAGGCGCATAGCCATTTTCAGCTTGCAGTATCCAAGTGGGCCCTTTGACACGTGCGCAAAAAGTTTGCCAAGTTTCCTCGGGGTAGCGGTGGGGTGCTGGACCACGAAGACGCGGATCAAAAGCAAACAAGAGTCGGCCTGGTTGCTGTGGATCAGGGGAGAGCATGTGCTTTGCCATTCGAGTGGCACCTTCCAAACTGAGATACGGATTATTTTTTTGCAACTTCGCAATCGCTTCTGCTTGGCTATAACAAAAATGCGGCGGATATTCTTGCAACATGGCTTGCAAGGCAATTCCCAAGCGCGCAGGTTGCTCACGGGAATCTTCTGCTGGAGCACCGAGATTATCTAAAAGCATAAGGCCTTTTATTTTTTCAGGAACGGAGCCAGCTAATATAAGAGCGATATTTCCGCCCATGGAATGGCCAAACAATAAATCAACCTCGATGTTTTGTTGATTCAAATGTTCAATGGCATAAAAAGTATCTTTGACGTGGTCAAGCAAATGGTAACTTGCGCCTGGTGGTGCCCTCTCGCTTTGCCCGTGTCCGCGAAAATCGAGGCTCCATGCTTGGATTTTAGGATCAAGGTAAGTAATCAAACTATCGAAACTGCGCCCGGTATCGTAGTATCCATGTAGAAATAAAACCTTAAATTTTTCCTGTGCAGTCTCATCGCTAGTTGGGTATTGCCATAATCGCAATTTAAGTCCACCGGCGTCGACAGTGTGGGGGATAGGGTTGGTCATTTTTTCAGTTTAAGCATTTTCTTGCGAACTAAATTGCGTTTTAAAGGGCTTTGATAGTCGACCCAAAGTTTTCCGTCGAGGTGGTCGGCTTCGTGTTGAAAGCATCCTGCCAAATAATCAAAGGCTTCTCGTTCTTGCTGTACGCCATTTAAATCTAAATAGCGCATGATAACGCGCGAAGAACGTGTTACCCAGCCTCTTTCATGGGGAATGGACATGCAGCCTTCTTCCCAATGCAGTCTGCCTTCTTTTAAAATAAATTCAGGGTTGATAAAAGCTTCAGGGCCATTGGTCCCATTACCGTTGTTATCTTGGGGTGGAATATCGACAATGAAGAGACGCTTATGAATACCGATTTGCGGTGCAGCTAGGCCGGCGGAACTGCCTTCGTATTCCATGGTGGCAATTAGGTCCGCAACTAAAGCGTGAACGCTTTCGTCTATTACCTCGATAGCTATCGACGTTTTGGACAAATTAGCATCTGGCCAAATTAGAACCTCTTTGGCAGCCATATAATAACCTCGTAGTGAAGTCCCAGATTGTACACTTACGGTGTGCTTGGTCAACTAGGGCCAGATGCCGCGGCGGGCATAGACTTCTTGCAATCTTTCCAGAGCAATCACATAGCACGCGGTTCGCATGTGGATTTGCATGTGACGAGCCTTTTCTGAGGCCATTTGATAGGTGCTATTCATGCGCGTTTCTAGGCGTGTGCGCACATCTTCAATATCCCATGTTTCGCTGCGCTTATTTTGTAACCATTCAAAGTAGCTGACCACGACACCTCCTGAATTGGCTAAAATATCAGGAATAATGGCGATACCGCGCTTGCACAATATAGCTTCGCCCTCAACATTGGTCGGGCCGTTGGCACCTTCCACCACCACTTTGCAGTTCATCAATCTGGCTTCATGTTCGCAAATTTGCAGTTCCAAAGCCGCGGGGATGAAAATATCGCACTTGGTGGCAAAAAATTCGTCGCGGGTTATGGACTCGCCGCCTGGATAGCCCTGCAAAGTTCCTTTTTGGCGGACATATTCTGCCAATTTGTACGGATTAAAACCTTCTGGATGGCGCCAGTACCCGGCATGATCGCCCACTGCGACGAGACTTGCACCCATACGGGACAAGATTTTGGCGGTATTGGAGCCTACATTGCCAAATCCTTGCACGGCTAAGGTGGCCCCAGCTAAATTGAAGCGGGCTTCATTGGCCCACTGGGTTATGCAATGCACAATTCCGCGCCCTGTGGCTTCTTCACGTCCAGGACTGCCGCCGCAAACCGTGGATTTTCCAGTGACCACGCGTTTGACAGACTGTTTGTCGGACATGGAGATAATGTTGCTGTAAGTGTCCATCATCCAGTCCATGATCTGCGCATTGGTTCCCATGTCAGGCGCAGGCACATCCCATTCTGGTCCAATATTATTGCCCAGGGCATGGGTGAAACGACGTGTGATATGTTCGAGATCTTCTTTGCTATGCAGATTGGGGTTGAATTTAACACCACCCTTTGCGCCGCCAAAAGGTAAATTCTGTAAAGCACATTTCCAAGTCATCCATGTGGCCAGAGCTTTACATTCATCCAAATAAACATTTTGATGAAAACGAATGCCGCCTTTAAATGGTCCCAAGATATTATTGTGCTGAACTCGATAACCTTTGAAAAGTTGCACTTTGCCTGTGCTCAGTTTGACTGGAAAGTGAATAATAATTTCGTTTTTAGGTTGTTTCAAAAGCGTTTGCAAAGAATCTTCAATGGCAATAACATCAAAAGCGCGTTGTAACTGTCTCTCGGCAAGCTTAAATAGATTTTCGCCTTTTTCCGTCGGCTCGATGATTTCCGTGTCCGCTTCTTTGTCTGTCTCAGGAGTTGGTTGCTTTGTTTTTGGGACTGCGATAATCTTGCTGGCTTGCATAAATATCTCCAGATCTGCTAGTAAAGTTAAGACCTATCCATTAAAGAATTAGTGCTTAGATATACAAGTTGGCTATACCACAACGCGTTAGTGCGGATAGCGCCCAAGATCGTATTAGAAAGTTTTTTTTAAAAAAAGGATTTGCCTGTGAGAAAAAAGGAGCCTCCAAAGGAGACCGCGACGACGATGGCGAGTAAGATTCGCGAAATTTCCATTTCCGAATTCTTTGCTAAAAATCGCCATTTGCTCGGATTCGATAATCCCTTAAAAGCGCTTTTGACGACTGTGCGCGAGGGTGTCGATAATGCTTTGGACGCGTGCGAAGAAGCAGGGATCTTGCCCGACGTGGTTGTCCGAATTTCTCAAGTATCTGAAAACGAATATAAAGTATCCATTGAGGACAATGGTCCTGGTATCGTCAAAAGCCATTTGCCCAATATCTTTGGTAAATTGCTTTACGGTTCTAAATTCCATAGACTGAAACAAAGTCGCGGGCAGCAAGGTATTGGTATCTCTGCAGCGGTGATGTACGGTCAGATGACGACGGGAAAACCTGCCGAGGTCATTAGTAAAACTGGCAAAGGTAAGCCTGCGATTACCATGAAATTGCAGATTGATACCAAAAAGAATCAAGCAAAAATTGTCAACGAATCAGAATCTCATGATCCAAAATGGCAGGAACGAGATTCAGGAACATGCATAACTATTTTCATGGAAGCATCCTACAAAGAAGGGCGTCACGGCGTGCTGGCTTACATGAGTCAGACAGCGTTGTCGAATCCTCATGCGAACATCACGCTGTTTGATCCCAAAAATAATGCCCATCGTTTTCCGCGTTTGGTCAATCAATTACCTGAGGCAGGTCAAGAAATTAAACCCCATCCCCATGGTGTTGAGCTCGGTTCGCTGATCCAAATGTTGCATGACGCTAAGAAAGAAACAGTCAGCACATTTTTACGAGGTGAATTCTCTCGTGTGACCGAACAAGTGGTGCAGGACTTATGTCAAACAGCTCAATTAAAACCAAAACAACAAGCGGCAACCTTGAGTCGTTCGGAGTCCGAAAAATTATACGGCGCCATTCAGACTGTTAAACTTTTGCCACCGCCGACCAACTGTTTGTCTCCTATGGGCGAAGACAGTATTTTAAAAGCGCTGTATTGGCTGTTTGTAGAATCGCAACACTGGGATCAAGAAGAACAAAAAGTATTTTCGAGCCTTATTTCCGAACCAGAGAAAGAAACGCGGCCAAAGAAAAATTCTAAAAAAGAAATTGACCAAGCCGAGTTCAAATTTGACAAGGACAAAGTAGAAGAAAACCACAAACAGGCAGAAGATTCCTTAAAGACCGTACAAGGTTTAAAAAGAGATGAAGAAGGCTCGGTTCTCTCCAAAGAAGATGGATACTTTGTAACCGCGGTAACTAGGCCACCTGCTGTTTATCGAGGTAATCCCTTCCAAGTTGAAGTAGGCTTGTTTTATGGAAAAGGCCTAAAAGCTGATGGTTTGATGCAAGTGTATCGCTACGCGAATCGCGTGCCTTTGCAGTATCAAGCGTCGGCGTGCGCTATGAGTAAAGCTGCTATCACGGCGCCATGGAAATCCTATGGTTTGGATCAATCGAAAGGAGCTTTGCCAAGCGGGCCTGTTGTGGTAATGATGCATATTGCTTCAGTGTGGGTGCCTTATACCTCAGAGTCTAAAGAGGCGATTGCGCATTATCCAGAAATCATGAAAGAGATCAGGCTGGCGCTGATGGAATGCGGACGCAGACTGCAACGTTTTTTAAAACATCGTCAGCGCCAAGCAGACGAAGCAAAGAAGCGCAGCTATATTGAAAAATATTTAAATCCTATCGGGGAAGCGCTGCAAGAAATTTTAGGGTTTTCTGCTTCAGAAAAAGGCGCAACTGTGGAAGCATTAAAACAAGTTTTAGAAAAAAGCCGAGAAAAAATTCTGCCCGAAAAAGGCGTGAAGCGGCATCAATTTGAAGCAGAAGAGGCGGAGTAATTATGGCTGTAGATAAACCAAAAGCAGGATCCGCCACAAAAGATAAGGCGACGTTGGCGGTGATTAAAAATACCGCAATGATCATTCATAATGAAATCAAAAAGATAAAGGCACCCAGCATTAAGATGCCGCTGCGAAGTTTAAGCAATGTCAGTTACGATAAGAAGGCAGGCTTTTTTGAACTTGGCGCGGGCGTCAAAAAGCGAACGTTAAGCGTCAACACGGTAAAAGCGTTTGCGCAAACGTTAAAAATGATGTCGCTTAGCAAAGATTTAGTAACCAGCGATGATTTTGCTACCAAAAGAGATGCGTACTACCAATCGAAAAATTGGGGTGATGCGCGTTTCTTGGAACAACCTGAATCTGACGCAATCATGGATGACATCGAGGCCATGTTTGCCATTGAGGGTATTACCCGCGAGCAGCTACGCTTCATTCCTGATCAACACGGAGGAGCTGTTGCTGGTGAATTAAAAGTCGTGGATCATGATTTAGAAACCGGCGAAAAAATCGTCATTGATTGTACTAAATTTGGCTCGGGTGCATATTCTGTTCCGTCGTGGGTTGAGCATTTAGAATTTCAGACCAAGGCTTCGTTTATTTTGTGCATTGAAACTCAAGGTATGTTTCAGCGTTTACAAAGCCATAAATACTGGAAACAAGCTAACTGTATTTTGGTGAGCATGGGAGGTGTTCCGACACGTGCCTGTCGACGCTTTGTCCGTCGCTTGTCGGAGTCAGCCAAAGTTCCTGTTTATGCTTTTACAGATTGTGACCCTTATGGAATTGCGAATATTTATCGTACCCTAAAAGTTGGATCGGGAAACGCTGCGCATATTAATCAATTTTTCTGTGTGCCTAGTGCTACTTATTTGGGATTGACGCCGCAAGATATTGAGCACTATGGTTTGCAAAAAGCAACCCATCCGCTCGGAGAACAAGATCGAAAACGCGCGCATGATGCACTGAAAAATGACCCGTTTTTCAAAGCGCATAAACCTTGGCAAGATGCCTTGCAAAAGTTACTAAAAATGGAAGTCCGCGCCGAACAGCAAGCTTTGAGTTTGCATGGACTCAACTTTGTTATCGAAGAGTACTTGCCGCAAAAATTGAAAAATCCTAGCAAGTTTTTGCCTTAAGATATGTATATGAAATTAGGGAATTGCCATGCCGACTGAAACTTTAGAATCGACTGTTAAAAAACTTCACCTCGAGAAGGTTAAGCGTCATATTTTTTTGTGTTGCGATCAGCATAAGCCAAAATGTTGTAGCCTCGAGCAAGGCCTAGAATCTTGGATGCATTTAAAACGCCGCATCGGTGAAATGGAAAATAACAACGAGATTTATATCGGCCGAACCAAGGTCAGCTGTTTTCGTATCTGTATAGCCGGCCCCATCGCGGTGGTTTACCCAGAAGGGACTTGGTATCATTCTTGCACACCAGATGTCCTCGATCAGATTATCGAAGAGCATCTTATGTGTGGCCGGATTGTGCATAAATACGCTTTTTTGAATCATCCCTTGGCAATTAACTAAAACGCTTAATGAAAATTTAAGCGTTCAGGCCGTTTTGTATCTGGACTAATTCCCCCTTAGAAAACTGCCCGATGCACACAAGTCGTGACGGTGAATTTTAGATTTAGTCCCCCTTAGAAAAAGGGGGATTTTCTCGTCGACACCGTCACTCTTAAAAACAAACTTTTTAAAATGCTGGTCTGACAACCCAACAAATTGAATCAGCTTATTCTCTTCAAGAGATTTTATAGCGCGCCTAAGCGTACTCACACAAATTCCCAGCTGCAAACTTAACTCTTTTTGATGAATAACAAATTCGCCATTCACACCTCGTGGCAACAGCGAAAGCTCTACCCAAACAAACTTGGCACGTAGCGATAATTTTGAATTGTGAAATATCTCGATGGGGATGCATATTTTATTTGTCATGAACACTCCAAAGCTTAATAAAAAGCTTTACAAGCAGAACCGGAGTGTTAATTTTCGCCCCGGTTCTTTGTTGAATCTGCCGCGCCATAAACTTTTGTCGGTATTAGGCGCGGTATTTTTTTGCTGAACGCACACCGTGTGCGATCAACTTTCAGTAAAATCAGCATAAATTAAAAGCCAAAATAAAAGCAAGCGCTATTTTAAAAATAATTTCTTATTCAGATAAAGCAATATTCTAATATTTCACACAAATATCCAATTGAGTTAGAAGTCGATCACTTGGTACAGCCAATGTCGGTGAGGCATATCTTTGATCGATGTCGGATAAATTTCATTTGCAATCAGTCGCCAGCGTTGCTGCTGCTCCAGTTCTTTTTGCACGACGTGAGCGCTTATCTGATAGTAGTCTTCTCGAGTTGAAAAACAAATATGGCCATTTTGCTTGGTCGCATGAATCAATTCGATCAAAGTGTTTGGAAGAATGTGGCCAAAGTTGAGTGCTCCTACACAAACAACTGCATCATATTTTTGGTCTATATACTCGGTGAGATTTTCGGCATTTCCAAGGATGGTATTTGCATACACTGCTCTGGCTTTAGCCTGTTTAAGCATTTCGCTTGAAATATCAAACGCATCAAGTGATCTAAATCCGATATGTGCGAGGGCAAGTCCTACGAGTCCTGTGCCTGCTCCGACATCCAAAATTCTTGCCGAAGGTCGTTCATGACTGGCAAATGCTCTTGCGAGCAGCTCAGCAATTTGGTTCGGAGCATTCCAACCCAATTTAAACATTTGGTCGTCATAACTTGGTGCCCATTCATCATAAACGGCTCTTATCTCTTCTTCCTTTTCGCATGTATAGGTTTTCAAATAGAGGTCAGTACCTTTTGAAGGCCCATCGGCATCGGCATCGAAAATATCGTCGACAAACATTTTGTAGCACTCCGTGTAGCGCACCATAGCATCCTTTAAAAAAATTTTGTCGTAAATCGAAGTTGAATGCTGATTTTCATGTAGCCAAATCATGAGTTGAGCTAATCGTTTGCTCAACTTCGGGTCCACTACATAGTTGGCATAGAGGAAAAACCCTTCGTCTTTTATCAGATCAGTGTGAAACCATTTTCTCTGCAAGGCAGGGAGCTGACATGGTTCAGCGTAATAGCCAAAGCCAATGAAATTAAATGGAAGCTTTTCGAGATCAGATTCGACCATGCCCATCCCAAACTCGGCTTTAACAAAGGGGTAAATCCACTCGAGTCGCTCATATGCGATGGGAGAGCTCAAATCCCACATGCAATAATACTGCGGTATTCGTTCATTAAATCTGCATACATTCACAAACATGGGACAACAGGTGAATGGTGGAGCATTGACGTTTAGGTCTTCTGCAAAAGTCAAAGCGTACAGTAGCTGTGTTGCACAAAATAGGATTGCAGGAGCCATGTACCACGAATGTAAAAGGTTCAAAATACTCGTATCTGAACTTCCCTGCACAATGAACCACAACAGGAAAGCGGGACTCCAAAAGGTGAGGTAGTCAATCCCTTGCAGCACGAATACAGCAATGTGAAAAACAAGCATGCAGGTTATCGCCGTCACTCGCGTGTCATGGCTTGCCCAAAAAAGCGTAAAAAACGCGAGTTCAAGAAGTAGAATCAAGAATCCGCCAAAAGCCATAAGTTTTGGATTCAAGAAAAAGAAGCGCTGTATTGTGCTGTAGTACGGCTTAGACCACATCGCGCGCCACATGAATCCGTGAGGGGCACATGCGAACCAGTTTTTTTTTGCCCAAAAAGAACAGGCGATTTTTTGCGCCGCCCCTGCCACGTAGATGGAAGTAATGTGAAGCTGAATTAAAAAACTGATTGCAGGCGATGACTGGCCGAATCCATAAAAGTCGGGCGTAAAACAAAAATAGAAAAGAATAGCTAAGGTCACATATTCGCGATGATATGACGCATTTCTCTCTGCCCACAGTGAAGAAAAGTAGAAAAGAGCAAGGACGGTTGCGATTATAAATAGGTATCCAATAAACGGTTGTTCTGCAAACAAAGCACACAAAACCAAACAGCCGATATAGCTGACACTAACCGCTCTTAGCGAATCGCTCGAGAGATTTGGCATGGGGATAACTCCAAATAGGCAAAACCCATTCGTACCGAGTCCTCTCGTGTTCGCGTCGCTCAGTGTGGATTTGCTCCACCAGTCATAAAAGCGGAGCTGCTCACTCAGATTGGTGAGCACAGCATAGGCCTGAAAAAGACACCATATGCGAACAAAAGCAAAAAAAGATTTTTCAGCGGGATAAAAATAATAAAACGTACCGACTGCTAGAATCAAAAAAGCAACAATCAATGGTTTGTAATACAGAACATTGCGATAGAAATCAGCATTAGTTTGTTTGCTTGGCGGAGCAATTTTTTCGACGTCTGTTTCTTCGTCGGTAAGATTTTCATCAGAGTCTAGCTGAATGCTTGCGTGATCTTTTCCGCACACTTTGAAAAACGTTATTTTTCGCATATGGATTGCTCCGATCTCTATCTTTAACCTGAGTTTCGGCTAAGGTTTTCCTGTCATTCCGAACCGGGGCTAAAGCCATCAGGCTTTCATGACAACTCCGATGGGCGTGAACGATTATAGTTGATCCATAGGATTTTATACGAAAGCCGGACAACGGCCGCAGTGCACGCCTGAGCTGTTAAGACAATCACGACAATCAATTCAACTTTAATTTATCGGCAATGTTGAGGTTCTGGGTTTTTAAAAATTCCTGAAAACTTTTGGGCAGAGTGGCTTGAACAACGCGACGTCCACCTTCGGGCAAGGGGAACGAGACTGACCAGGCAAAAAGCGCAATAGCGTGAATGCCAAAGGCTGTTTTAGCACCGTATTGTTTATCGCCGACGATAGGGTGACCCACATGTGCCAAGTGGGCACGGATTTGATGCATGCGTCCGGTTTGTGGTTTGGCCAAGACCACAGCAAAGTTATCGTTGCTAGCCCAAACTTGTACACGGGTTAAGGCGCGCTTTCCCTCTTCATTAATGGTCTGCGTTGCTAAATAACCTTTTTTGGCTTTTAGATCGTCGATGCGTTCCAATCTGGCATCGATATTGAGCGAAGTAAAAGACGGCTTACCCTCGATGATTACCAAATATTTCTTTTCAATTAAGTGCCGTCTAAAGGCATCGCTTAAGGCTTGTTGACCATAGGTGCTTTTGGCTAAAATGCAGCAGCCGCTGGTGACCCGATCGATTCTATGGACGGGCTTGATGCCTTTTCCCCATTTTTCTTGGGCTAAATCCAGCAAAGTGGGACGAGGAACGCCGCGACCGGCCACTACCACCATGTTGTATGGCTTGTCTACCACAACGTGGTGTTTGCCTTCATCAAGAACCAGAAGAGTCATAAATTTAATGCCTTATTTGCGGGCTCAATGGGTACCTGTTTAGATCTAGCATATTAATTCTGCCTTTAATGCAAGTTGCTCATTAAATTTTTAATTGTCAGTAAGCGTTCACTTCTACATTATGCGATAACGATTCTTTAATGGCAGTGCAGGTGTTGGCACGGCATAAGAAAAAGCGCAGCTCGCCTTTAATTGCCTGTTTGCCAATTGTTATAGCTTGAAAGGGAATTTGAAATTGAAAAGCGTTGCCAGTCTTGTTTAAGGTAGTTTTGGTAAATTGCAGCTTCAAGTTTTTTTCTAAAACTAATTCGATAGGTGCTTCTTGATTCAGTTGAACTTCGGGTTCTATTTTAACCGAGACAATGAAGAGGCCATGCTCTTTTGCTTTTAAAGTTTGCGTGCTTTTAGAGACATCGATGGTATATGCGGCATTCATTGCTTGAAAAGAGCCAAGCAGAATTGCTAACAAAATAAAGGCACGAAACATATTTTAAAATCCTGGAACAATTTTTGCTAATTGTTTAAGTAAAGCAAGCGCTGATTCGGGAATGTGTGGTGGCAAAGTTAATTTCAAAGTGACGTACAGGTCACCGCGGTTCTCTTTTTTGTGGTAAGCAAAACCTTTGTTTTTTAAACGAAACGATTGCCCCAAATCTGCGCCAGCGGGGACACGCATAGTGAGTTCATCGCCGGGGATTTTGACGCGAATCTGTGTTCCTAAAAGTAGTTCACTGAGGGTGACAGGTGCGCTGACTTTTAAATCATTGCCATGGCGCGAAAAGCCGGAGTCTGGTGCTACGGCTACTTGTACCAGTAAATCGCCACGTTCGCCGCCGTGAAGTCCGGAACTGCCTTTTTTAGAAAGGCATAGGCGTGTCTCATGGCTAACGCCAGGCGGAACTTCGATATCGATGGTTTCTGTTTCCGTGAACAAACAATTGCCATTGCAACGCCTGCAAACTTGAGCTTGAATCTGTCCGATACCGTTGCACCGTTTGCAAGAGCGCTTAAAGGGGAGTGGCCCTTTGGCTAAGCGAACTTTTGCGCCGTGGCATTCTGGACATTTTTGCGGAGGATGTTTGGGCGGCCAGCCTTTGCCTTTGCAGTCGGAACAAACCCGGAGCGCTTTAAATGAAAGTGATTTTTGACATCCCAAATATGCTTCGGCAAAGCTTACCGTTAGTTGAGTTTCGACATGTTGGCCTTGCGTCGGTGCTTGTGTGGCTTGTGCGGCATCTTTAAATAAAAGATCATTTAAAAATTCAGAAAAACCTTGAAAGGCAAAGAAGGCAGCGTCTTGAACGTGGGATTTGGGAGACTGCGGCGAAGTTCTCACAATTCTTTTAATGTTATAGTGTCGTCGTTGATCGGGATCAGAAAGTGTTTGATAGCTTTCGGTTATTTTTTTGAAGTAGTCGTCATTTTTTTTATTGCTACCCAGTACGTCAGGATGAAATTGTCTGGCCAAGCGATGAAACGCCTTTTTAATTTCTTCTTGCGAAGCATCGACACTGACACCGAGGATTTGGTAGTAATCTTCCATATGTTAAAGTCATAATCCGTTGCTTAAATGACCATTTCTTTCCAGTGGCCTCGCCAGAATTTGATTCCTGTCGCCACCAATAATAGCGCCGCATAAACTACAGCAGCAAGCCAGCACCCCAAAAGACCGAAACGACAAACCACACCCAAAAACCAAGCTAAGGGAACCAGGCATCCAAAGTGCAAAAGGAATTCGACGACCATGACATAGCGAGTTTTGCCCGCTCCGTACAGAGCTTGGGTTAAGACCATGGCTGCAGCTGCAAGAGGTGCTAATAGTCCAATGGCAAGTTTTAACGACGGGATTGCCAGCAAGACCACGGCATCTTTTAAGCCGTCCGCCTGCGTGACTTCTTTGGGCATAAAAATACGCAAGATTGGTTCGGGAAATAGAAAAGCGAAAAGACCCAAAAAACTGACAATGTAAACTGCCAATAAAACACTTTGCCAGCCGTAACGTTCGGCGAGATTGGGAACTTTGGCGCCAATGGATTGAGAAACTAAAGTGGCAGTGGATGTTCCAAAAGCCAGGCAAGACATGAATACCAGCATCATGACATGAATAATTATACTAGCGGCAGAACTGTTGATGGCGTCGACGCCTTCTAATTGGTCGATGAGCCCGACTATGTAATTAAATAAACCAACACCGGACATTAAAATCACGGTGGCCAAGCCTGACCAAAAAGATAATCTAGCAACTGCAAAAGCAACACTCCAATTTAACTGCGTGAGACGATAAACGCCAAAGTATAGACGATCTTGCTTGCGTAGTGACCAAATAATCATGAGCAATAAACCGAGGTAACTCGAAAGCACAGCCCCGAGTGCCGCACCTTCAATGTACATGGGTTTTAAAGTGAAACCAAAAATAGAAAAACCAAAAATGAGAAAGTAGCATATGATACCGTTGGCAATATTCATGATGATGGCGATAGTCATGTGAATTCGCACACGTCCCAGGCCGTCGTAAAAACTTTTGTAAGAGGACATCAAGGCCATGCCTAGTAAGCTCCAAAAGCGGATGCGGCTATAAGATGTTCCTAATTGTTGCACGGCGGTGCTTGGTGAAAGCAAAGCCATGAGTGGCTCCAGTAAAAATTGTGCAAGCGCCGTGATAAAGAATGCAGCGATCACGGAAACGGCAATAGCATTGGTGAGCACGCGACCTGTTTGCTGCCAATTGCCTTCGCTAAATCTGCGGGCGCTGATGACCTGAGTCCCGACCGAAATAGAAGATAAAAAACCACCAAATGCCCAAAGTAAGATGATGGAGGAAAGCACGGCAGCTGTGCCCGGCACCGCTATTTCTTCAGGTAAGCGCCCGATAAAAAGTAAATCGACGGTGTTGATTGCTGTTTGACTCAGCATGCCAATTATGACTGGCCACCCTAGATGAATAATGCGACGCAATAAAATGGGTTCCAGACCTAAAAAATTAAAGCGACGAGGACCTGGATCTTGCGTGTAAATGCTTACCATGTTTGTCGTTTCTGGATGCTTCGATGATTCATTCATGCAGATTGGCATTGCCTTTAGCGCGGTAAAATGTGAACAAGCTTCCTTAAAAGATATCTTTTAAGATTGCAACCCACAAAGTCTCTTGCCAATCTGCTCTCACAGACTTAAAGCAAGAGCAATACAGGGAGGAAATGATGAATAAAATGTTTGTAAAATATCGTCTCGGATTGTGTGTACTCGGATTGAGCTTGGCCATTTGGCAAGTCGGGTGCAAAGGTCTCGAATATCCTAATTGTAAAACCGATTCGCAGTGTAAAGTCGGTACTGGTGCTGATGCGAAAGCTGGTGTTTGCCTCTTCGGTAAGTGCCAAGAATGCGCTAAAGACACGGATTGCCAGGAAGGACAGCAGTGTAAAGACAATATGTGTATTATGACTTGTGCAGATGATGCCGTATGTGGCGAGGCAGCGCATTGCGAAGCTGGTCTTTGTGCCGCGAATTGCGAAGATAGTAGTGCCTGTGTCGATGGCCAAGTTTGTAGCAGTGGACGTTGTGTTGCGCCTCTCACCTGCAGTCAAAATACCGATTGCCAAACCGGATTTAAATGCGAATCAGGTCTTTGTGTGCAAAGCAGCAGCGAAGCCATGACTGTGAATTCCAAGTGCCCAGAAGAGAACAATATTTTCTTTGATTTTAATAAATACGACCTTCGTTCGGATGGTGTGGTAATACTTGATCAGTGGGGCATTTGTCTTCGAGAAAATCCAAATGCGAAAGTGACTATTGCAGGTCACACTGACAAGCAAGGTTCCAGTGAATACAACATGTCACTGGGAGAGCGTCGTGCCAGAGCTACTTCAAATTATTTGTCGAAATTGGGCGTCGATGAAGCAAGAATGCATGACGTGTCTTATGGATTAGAGAAGCCATTGGATCCAGCAGACACCCAAGCGGCTTATGCTAAAAATCGTCGCAGCGAGATAAGCGTCGAGTAAGGTGCAAAAGAAGGGGGGGGCTTTTTATGTTTTTTATGGATGTGATTTATGCGATGGATGTTAGCTGTTGTTTCAAGTCTGCTCATGTCGGCCTGTTTTGTTACGCGCAGCGAAGGCGATCTCATGCTTGCTGATATGAGCCGTATCAAAGATGAAATTGCTAGCCTGCAACGCGAGCGTTTTGATTCATTGCAGCAAGTAAATAATCACATCAAAGACATTAAAGCGCGCACCTCCACTTTAGAAAAAAATAATTTCAAACAAAGTGCTGATACCAGTTTAGAAAAAGAAAAATTTGTTTCGGAAATGCAGCAATTGCGTGGACAACTTGAAGAGACTCAGTTTAATTTAAGTGAAGTGCAGAAGGCAAAAAGTGCTGCGGTAGAAGTGCCTGGATCTTTCAGCAAAGATATGCCGCTTGATAAAGCAGATCATTTTGTATTTGCCAAAAAACTATACGATAACAAGCAATATGGCGAGGCCATTGCCGCATTTGATTCTTTTTTGGAGCGTTTTAAAGATGACAAGCAATTTTTAAGTCAGGTTTTTTTCTTAAAAGGTGACGCTTATTTTGAACAGGCCAGAAATGCGGATAAAGAAGCCGACAAAAAAGACTTGTATAAAAAAGCAGTCTTGTCTTTTCAAGAAGTCTTAACCAGGTTTCCTGATTCAAAAAAAGTGCCAGAGTCTTTGTATAAAGTGGGTAATTCTTTAAGTGGCATGGGCTTTTCTAAAGATGCCATAGTTTTTTATGAAGAAGTGATCAGCAAGCATCCTAAAAGTGCTTTTGTGAAAGATGCCTCGCTAAAATTAGCAAAATTAAAATCTGTGAAGAAAAAAGCAAAATGAGTTCTGTCAGTCTTTACGTTGTTAGAAGTCGTGGGCATCTTCAAGATAAAGTTCGTGCAGAAAAAACGTATTGCCATGTTGTGACATGCGCAGATTTTTTCGATCAGATTCGGCTGATTGCTTTTATAGAAAATAGCGAAGTTCAGGGTGATGACGCGGCCCTGTCTTTGGTGGCTGCTGATATTTTAGCGAAAGAATGTGGTCAGAATTTTATGCTGGCGCCCCATTATGCTAAATTATTTCGTGAGGTGGTTCAGGGCGGGTCGTCGCCTCATGAAATTTTAGAAAAGCTTTGCTTCGACAGCCGCGAGGAAAATCCCCCTACCCCCTTTTCCAAAGGGGGAATAAGCGGTTCCAGTCCCCCTTTGGAAAAGGGGGTGGGGGGATTTTCCTCAGGTATTAAGCAAATATTTTCCAGCTTAAATCAGATGGCCTTGCGCATGCAGGATTTGGGGAAAATCGATAAAGAAACTGCACTTCGTGATGCGCTAGAGATCTTGCAGCACAAAAAACAATTGCCATCTTTTTTACAAAAGTTTTCTTCGGTTAGCTTGGAAGATCTTGACTTGACTTTGGTTGAGCAAAGCGTGATTGCGCAATTGGTAAAACTGGGTCTACTGGTTCATCAAGCTGAATTGGTCGAGGCTATTTTTAGCGAAGAGAATGTATACTCGAATCTTCTTGGCTGCGTGCAGATTCATTTGGCCAATGACATCGTGAAAGAAGCACGCTGGTTGGCAGGTTTTATTGCTCAGCTCCGTCAAAGTCCTAAAGGTATTGCAAGCGTTGCTGTTGCCTTGCGAAGTTTAGATGAACGCTCCTTGTTTTTTAAAGATGCTTTGGCGCAGCACGGCATTTTTGTCCAAGATAACAAAGGCCGTCAACTTGTCGAGGTAGCCAGTGGACAGCTGCTGTTGGATTTATTGTATGCCACGGCCAAGCAGTTTCCTAAAGACGATGTGATTTCTATTTTGTCTTGTCCTGTATATCAAGCAAGGGAAAATCATAAATTTTCTATCGCTGACATGTTGGACTATTTTAAAAAAGCCGGCATTCGCAATGATGTTGAAGATGAAAAAAGGCCGCAAGGTGCTTATGCTCACCGTTTGCTGCGTTTAAAAAAAACCGCGTCTACTTTGAATGAACAAGAAAGTATTCAAAATGTGATTGATGCGGTTTCGGCGTTGCTAAACATAAAAGATAGTATCCCTAAGCAAGCTTCTTTAAAAAAGTATACACGTGTCCTTATTGAACTGATGGATAGTCAAATTGTTTCTAGTGCCGAAGGTTTTTTGAAAATCAAAGAAAAACTTCTGCACATGGAATATGTACTCGATGCTTCTTCAGGTGAAATTTCGCTTTTAAGTTTCATTAAATGGTTTCAAAAAAATTTAAGCCAAAGCAATTTTTCAAAACCCGCGGCGCCAGATGCCAATGCTGTTCAGTTGCTGGCTTTGCCTGATCTGTATGGTCGGCCATTTGATTACGTTGCCGTCGTGGATATGGTGCATGGTCGTTTACCCAAAAATGCCGACCGGGATCCACTGCTGCAAGATGCTGATCGTGCAGAAATTAATCGTCTTTTAGACCGTGCCATTTTTCCTTTGCATGAAGACGATGCTAATAGGGAAACCAAGTGGTGGCAAGGTGCTTTAAAGTCAGCACGGCAAGGCTTGATACTCACTTCGTCACGGCAAGATCAAAGCAAACGTGATCAGGCGCAAAGCGAGTATTTTGATGCCGCGCTGCGCGCTTTGGGTCCGGCTAATTCTGAAAATGATGAACCAAAAATATCCGTGAACTTTGATCGATTGGAATCCCGTATTTCTCAAGCAAAATATTGGGCAGCAACCGGTGAGACAAGTCAGCTAAACGTTTATGAAGTACAAACCTTACAGCTTTATTCTGAGATGCGTAAACAACGCGATCAATTTTTTCAGAAAGAACAAAACGCGTCGCTGTTAGATGTGACCAATGCCTTTGCTTTTAAAGTGAACGAAGACATTTTTCGTCGCCGTTTTTCTTCCCAATTAGGTTTAACTTCCGAGCGGCCTTTAAGTTATACGCGCATCGAAGCTTTGGCGCGTTGTCGCTTTCGCGGCTTTGTCGAGGGCATGCTCAAGGTAGACGTCGGTCAGGCTGCCGGCAATGACATGGATGCCAGAGTTTTGGGGCGTTTGGCCCATGAAGTACTCGAGGTTTTTTATAAAAATCATGGCGCCATTGAACACCGTGAGGTGAATCAGAAAGATCGCGCCCAATTGACGGCGATTTTGTGTCAACGCGCAAAGCGTTATCTCGAGAGCGAAGCGTCGGGGCATCAGGCGGTTTTGTATGCCTATGTTGCTTGGTTAAATACTGCATTGTTGCGCCTGGTTTCTAACTTGAGCAAAAATCCGCCGGTGTATGGCGTGTACCCGAAAGCCTTTGAATTAGCGGTGGGTTTAAATCGAGGCGAAGTTGCATCTTTTTTAGGTGCCATTCCTATTAAAGTGGGTTTAGAAACGCTTTATTTTGGTGGTATTTTAGATCGGGTTGATGAAGGTGAACATGTGCGTGTCGTGGTAGATTATAAAATTTCCAATACCGCCAATATTAGCCGCAAATTAGATGAAAAACAAGTGTTTCAATCTCATTTTCAATTGCCGCTTTACTTAAGGTTGTTAGAGCATCATCGCCCCAGCAGCACTTCGACAGAATTGCTGGGGTACTTAGTTTCCATTGCCGACGGAACTGTGAGTCCATTGCTTGGTCGTCAGCGCGTAAAAGATCTGCGCAGGCGCATTTTAGACGACTCAGCGCCCGATGGTTTAGCTGCCTCGTTGCACGAACTTTTGCATCCTGTTTTAGCCGGGGCTGTGCCTGCCGATGTAAGCGAGAGATGCGACGAATGTCGTCTCAAACGTGTTTGTCGTGTTCCTTCTAATATTACTTCTTTACCTACAGAAGCAGTGATTACTGAAGAAGGGAGGGTATCATGAATACCGTTGTGGTAGCAGGTGCTGGTGCCGGAAAAACCTATGCCTTGGTGCAAGAATATATTTCTGCCTTGTTGGGATTTCACGAGAGCAAAGATCGTCTGCATCCTTCGCAAATTTTAGCGGTTACATTTACGGAAAAAGCGGCCGCCGAAATGCGTTCTCGAGTGACCTCGAAGTTGTTGCAACTGGCCCACGATAATGTTTTCGATGATTGGATTTTAGAGCGCGCGCAATTCTTTGCTGTCGAGTTACCGACTCCGGTAGAATTACGTAGCATAAGTCGCAGTATTCTATCGGCTCCTATTTGCACTTTTCATTCTTTTTGTTCACAAATTATTCGAGAACATGCAGTATGCGCCGAGATTGATTCTGAATTTTCTTTGCTTGCGCCTTTAGATGAAAATGCCATCGCACTTGATATCGCCGAGGCTGTTATTATTGATGCTTTGTCCGAGGGGGTTGATAACGTCGATTGTTTGCTGACCCGTTTTCAGTTGCGCAAGTTTGGTGACGGCAAAGGTCTTTGTGACAATTTGGTGAGTTTGTATCAGCAGTTGTCCGAGCATGGCATGTCTCCGTTACAGGTGCAGTCGGCGTTAACTGTTAGCAACAAAATACTTGCTGAAGATAAAGAAATCGACAGGCTTTTTTACCAAATCAAAATGGCTATTGGTCAATTCCGTGAAAGCAAACTTACCGGCAATGCGCTGCTGCGTATCGAGCAAGTAGAAAGTGCGCTGCAAATTTTTTTGAAGATGTTGCATGAAAAAGATGATTTAGAAATTAAGTTGTCTGCGGCGTACAAAGCAATGCGTGCGTGCGTCGCAGGTCGTTTTGGTAATGATGAATTACGTAAAGATTTAGTCAGAGCAATTGTGTCTTTGGGAAGTTATTTATGTTTTGTTTTGACGACTCGTGATGCCAAAACCATTTGTTTTTTATTAGAGCGCTTCTTCGAGCGTTTTGATGCTTATAAAACCCATTTTTCTGTTTTGGGATTTGGTGATTTGCTAAAAAAGGCGCGCCTGCTCTTGCGCAATAATTTAAGCGTACGCAAAGAGGTGCAAAACCGTTTTCGCCGCATCCTCGTTGATGAGTTTCAAGACACCAGTCCCTTGCAAGAAGATCTAGTGGCGCTTTTGTGTGAAGACCCAGCGCAGGCCACTACGCTTTTGCCCCATGAACGGGCCATGTCGAAAGTTTTTTTGAAAAATGATGTGCTCTTTGTGGTGGGGGATCCTAAGCAAAGCATTTATGGATTTCGTGGTGCCGATGTTCAATTGTTTAATCATACTTTAAACACTGTGAGCAAAGGATCGGCGCATCAAGCAGCCACTGGTAAGCGAACTACTTTACAATTATGCCGCCGCTCGCAAGGCTCGGTGGTCGAGCTAGTTAATTTAGTCGGGCGCGCTACTTTGGCTAGTCCCGGCGATGGTATTACATTTTCTGCTGAAGATTGTTTAGCAGCGTTAAAGCCAGCTCTTGGAATTGCGGGATCTATTTGGAAAGCAGATATTTTATCACTGCATCATAAAGAAAGCGCCATAGCTGATGTTTTGGCGGCAAAAGTACAGAAATTAATTGTCGAGGAGAATGCTGCTTTAGAAGACATCGTAGTTTTAGTGCGTCGTGTGAAATATGCTTTGCCTATAGTGCTTGCTTTGCAGCGTTTTGGTATTGCCGCGCGTATTTATGGAGGTGTTGGATTTTTTGCGCGCACCGAAGTTGTCGACATTTTGGCTGCTTTGAAATTAGCGGTCGATGAAGATGATGAACTGGCGACGTTGACAGTATTGCGATCACCTTTTGTGGCCATGTCCGATGCCGATTTGGTTTTAGTTTTAGACAGTATGGCCGACTGGAAAGGCGGTGTGCGTTTTCCGCAAGTTTTAGCTGCGTTAGAAAATGCGCCGGTGGCTGAAGATGTTAAAATAAGAATGACGGCTTTTGCGGGGATAATTAGACACTTGCGCGCAAAATTGGGAGAGATTTCTGTGGCCCAAGCGATCGATCGGTTGCTCGAGGAAGGTCAGTATGGTTTGGCCATTGCCGTCGAGGAAGATGCTGCTGATAGGTTGGCTAATGTTTTAAAGTTACGTTCTATGTGTATTGCTTTTTTTGGTGATGGCGTGCGACGAATTCGTCAATTGTGGGAGAGTTTAGATAATCCACCCAAAGAAAGTTTGGCAGAAAATTTAGACGCCCAGGCTAATGCGGTGCGGCTCATGACTATTCACCAAGCGAAAGGTTTGGAATATCGCTTTGTTATTTTGGCGGACACCTTAAGCGCAGACCCTAATGACACCGATGACATTAGTTTTTCGCCGCACGCAGGCTTGGCTGTCACCAATAAGGGTCGACCTATTGCTGCCTGTGCGCCTATAACACAAGAAGAAAAACAATATGCGCCGACGCCCATTGATTTGGTTCGGCAAAGCAAGAAAAAAGCTTCGGAGTCGGAGCTGGCTCGGCTTTTATATGTAGCTTTGACCAGAGCTAAAGAGCGCGTCTTTTTTATGGATGTGCAAGTCGATGGCGAGAAAGTAACGGATAGAGGCGTGAATCTGCGTCGTTTACTTTATCAGGGCCGTGATTTAGATCCGCAGCGCTTTGATATGATCATGCCGACCGAAATTATCAAGCCTTACTTTAATAAAGGGGGTAGGGAGATTTTAGAAGAACCGCCGCCCAAACCGCATCTGTTTGTTGAGCAACCTGCTTTTAAAAAGCGTCTCACTGCCAGTCAAATTTCAGATGCCCGCCTAGAAAAAGCGGATAAGGGAATTTTAGAAGTTCCAGCAAAATCCAGGACGGCAAAAATGGGAAGCTTGGCCCATCAATTAATTGCAGCCGTGGGCATGCAAATGACCAAGGCAACATCTTCACAAGAAATATTTGTGTTATTGCAGGCGACTGCCCGTCGTCTGGGATTATCGCCTCTTGATGCGGAAGTGTCCTTGATCATGGATGCCTGTCAGAAAACACTGGCTGGCTTCGTGCGAGGCCTTTTAGTGGATAATTATTTTCTGCAATTTGAAGCGGCAATTTATCTAGAACAAGACAGTTCTGTTTTGGAGGGATTTGCCGATTTAGTGGCTTATCACTCATCTAAATGCCTGCTTATTGATTTCAAATCATCTGCATATACTGCAAAAAGCGAAGCCACACGGCTGCAGCTTTCTGCCTATGCCGCGGCCCTTCAGCCTCGTATGTCAGTGCCAATTTTTTTCACTGCATGCGTGATTGGGGAGATGTCATCTTTACTTTCCTCTGACACGTCGCCAGGTTTCGATATCTTTGACGCGTAACATGGCATTGCTTTGCCGTACGTCGGATAGTGGCGCATGTTCACCGCCATAGGCATGGCCCGGGTACAAAATAGTGTCGTCGGGGAGGGTGTTTAAACGTTGCGTCAAAGTGTAGTACATGTCGTCAGAATTGCCGCCGGGCAAGTCGACACGTCCGCAGCCATTTAAGAAAAGTGTATCGCCAGAGACTAAGGCATTTTTTAGACGAAAGCACATGGAACCTGGCGTGTGTCCTGGGGTATGTAAAAGCTCTATGTCGATATCTCCTACTTTCACCACGTCACCTGATTCGTGTTTGCAAATATCAGAATCGGAAATGCCGGTGATTTTCTTGACGCCATCGGCTTCTAATTTATGGGTATGGACTTTGCATGGGTTGATTTTTATCAAGGTTGCCAATCCCTCGATATTCAATCCAAACGCGCTGCCACCAATATGGTCAGGATGGTAATGGGTAGCCAGAGCACCGACTATGCGCATATCGTCTTTTTTCGCGATATCGACAATTTCTTGCACTGCCCAGGCCGGATCCACCACTACGCATTCTTTGCTTTTTTTATCGCCAATCAGGTAGATGAAATTTTCCATTTGGCAGGCAAAAGGATTTTCTAATGCAAAATCGCGTCCCGCTAGCAATTGCTTAAAATAAAGTTGTGACATGGCTACCTCAAATGTGACTTCGAGATAGCATAAAACGATTTTTAAAAATCGCTACCAATTAATTTTTATGCGTTACCTGGGGCCTATACCGTTCTGCAATGAACTCAAGTGAAATAAGTGCACAAATTTGCTTTATTGCGCAGACTAGTGATATAATTGTAATTGGATAAATAATGGGGGGATTTATGATGCGTAGTAGTAATGCTTCACTGTGGCTCGTTCCTGCTGCTTTGCTGTGTTCGATATTTGCCTGTGCACCCGGAACAGAATCGCAGAACAATGAGACAGACGAAGAAGAATCATGCACAGGTCCAGGGCAAGAGTATATCGGCTACGCTCCTGACGTGGAGGATGGCTTCGTTAAGACGCTTAGCTTGCTCGAGATATCCCCAGTCAAGGGAGGAAACTATACCATTGATTCGCATGGCCTTAGGAACGAATCTGCTATTGAAACATATGATCTTGGAGAAAAAGACCGGCTCTTGCTTGCTACCATATACATAAAAGTTTGCCGCAGCGACAGTATTTGCATTAAAGAAATACTATCTGGGGCCCATGTCAATGTTACCAAAGACAGCGCAGAAATATATAATTTTATAAAGAACGAGGTCCCTGGTGCATATCCAAGAAATTCGTCTCATGACTCCCAGGACAATCAATTTGGTGTTCGCCTTGGAGAAACTCTACAGACGATTTTGACTGGCACCACCAAGGATGGGTCCACATGGTTTCAATTTGAGGGCTCACCCTGGGAGCCCTGGAATTTCAACGAATTATGGGGCAATGCGAGGCACTGTGTTGATTTTTTGAAATACAAAATCACCGGAAAAAATGTGGGTCCCCTGGGCCTAAGCGAACATAATGACGCAAACCCATTGAAATTACCGCTCTCTAACTAGCGAAACGCGTTATTTTTTAGCGCATTTCTCTGTTTTCCAAATGCATCCTTGTGGATCGATTTTACAGCTTCCTTCATCGAAAATATCCTTACAGTCTAATTTGGGACACTGTTTATTGGGGTTGTCATCGACGGTGCAGTTATATGTGGGCATGTAAGTATTGCATATACTGCAAACTTCGCTTTTAAGATTGTTTGTAATAATATCTATGCCAGCTGCGGTGTTGCAAAGTTTGGTGAGTGTAGTCCCGGCTATTTTGCCTGATAGCTGATCAAACAGATAGCTAAATCCAGAGCAAATGACTCCAGAAAACAGGGTTCCGACGCCGGCACTAATAGTACCAATAGCAGCCATGCATCCTAATTTTTTAAAATCACCGACAAATTGGCCCGAACAAGTAAATTTATCAATTAAATAGCTGGCAGATATTTTGCAGGCATAGCAAGTGCTGATATGTTTTTCATATTTCTCATTGGCAAATTTTTCAATATAAGCCATGTACTGGCTTAAGGTTTCGCCTGAATAGGTCTTCACTTTATCAAAGGCGCTTTGCAGTGTGCTGAACCACGCGGTGTATGCCTGATCATCTGCAGCTAGTGAAAACTCAACGGCATAACATTTTGACATCGCGGTTGGTTCAACACCAAAAATTGGGATCAGGGCTTGCACTTGGTTGGTCACAATTAATTGTCTGGCATCATCGCCGGGGTTTGCCGTTTGGCAGGCAGTTAACTCAAGGGAATCTTCAGGAATATTTTTGTTATTGAGTTCAATTTTAATAGTGGGATAGTCTGGATCGATCGGGTGTGTTGCTTCTACTGTGACTATATCTTCTGACTCGGTACCGATAAATTGATGGGTGATTTTGTGATTAAAATCCTTGGCAGGGCATTGTTTAGCAGTGAAAAGAGTGGCTTCTTTTAAGTCTCCGGGTTTGACGCTAAAGACCCATTGTTCAAGTTCGAACTCGCCGCCATCTGGCCCCAGTATGAAGGGTGTACCGGGCAGGCATCCTTCTTGATCAAGAATTGGTTGGCCGCTGCATGAGAGCACCAATAAGATCAAACTCGATAGGATTAAGTTACAAAATAATTTCATGATCAGCCCCATTTTTTAAAATCCGCTCAATCATATTTTAGAAGGCTTGCAAAAAGCAAGTCGATAGAATTTTAAACTGGTGCTTTTAAATTGATACCATATGACAGCGATCGTTAAGACTGATCTTCCTTAAGTTTTGCGGGATAAAATAATAGCCGAAAATGACACCACGAGGAGACTTGCGGTAAGTACTCAAGGTTTTTAAAGGCTCCTTACTTTTTCTCTCACCAGTCAATTGATTGGTTGCGGTAATGACGCAACGCGTGCAGGGCTTGGAGCTATCTAAAATTAAAGTGCCAATGTGGATTTGTTGACAGGTGTCTTCTTGATAAGGCTGGCTATGCGCAATCACGATATTGGGCCGGAAGCGATCCATGGGGATAGCGTGGGCTAGGCGTCGATTGAGATCATCGAGGGAGGCCTCGGAAATAACCAAGACAGGTCTGCTATCGACAAAACTAGTATCGTTGTCCTCGCACATGCGCATGAGTCTGATATTTGCTAATTCTAAATAACCACTAAGCCAAGCGGCAACAGCATCGCCTTGATCGTTTGCCATGACGTCAATATTCCAAACTCTGGTGGGCACGCGTTTTTGAGCGGGGCAGCTTATTAAAGAAATAGAAATGGTGGGCATTCCCGCTGCATTTATAACCAAATGTGTTTGGCTTAAGCTAGGTCTAATCGTCGCCATTTTTGGTATTTGGCGTTGAGTTAAAAATCCTTCGTCTAACGAGACCAGCATCCATTGGCGATCATATTGAAAGCCGCGGGTGTCAACATCGACAGAGCTTAAGGAAATGCCTGCGCATGATTTGACGGGATAAATATAAAGAGAATTGACGTGCACAAATTAGGCCTCTTTGGTTTTGATGGAGTTGGCCACTAATTGATTCAAGATTTCTTTTTCTCTATCCGTCAAGTAACGCCATTTTCCAGGAGCAATGCCGGTCAAGGTGACATTCATAACTCGGATTCGTTTTAAAATAGTGACCTCGTATCCCAAAGCTTCACACATTCTTCTGATTTGTCGATTGAGACCCTGGACCAAGATAATTTTAAAACTATTTTTGCTGATTTTTTCGACAAAGCATTTACGTGTTACGCTGTCTAGGATAGCAACGCCACGGCTCATTTTTTGCATAAAGCTGTCAGTGATGGTTTTGTTGACATTCACAATGTATTCTTTTTCGTGCTGATTGCCGGCTCTTAAAATTTTATTGACGATATCGCCGTCATTGGTCAAAAAAATAAGTCCTTGTGAATCTTTATCGAGTCGGCCGATGGGAAAAATGCGTTTGGGGTAATTGATAAAATCAATAATATTATCTTTATCTTTTTGATCAGTAGTGCAGGTGATGCCGACCGGTTTATGGAAGGCCAGATAAACTGCTTCGGCTTTATTTTTTAAAAGCTGGCCATTTACTTTAATCACATCGGCCGAGGTAACTTTGGTCCCCAGCGCGGCCTTTTGCCCATTCACACTGACCAGTCCCTGCTCGATAAACAGGTCGGCCTCTCTTCTTGAACAAATTCCGGTTTCGCTAATGAACTTGTTTAATCGCGTTTGCATATCTTAAGGATAAAGCCTATCCAAGGTTCTGGCAAAGGCAATGGTCTCACGAACATGATGCAGACCGCAAATCCAAGCAACGGTGCGCTCCACTCCAAGTCCAAATCCTGCATGAGGAACTGAACCGTAGCGACGTAAATCTAAAAACCATTCCAAATCATTTTGGTTTAGGCCGTGTTTTTCAATTTCTTTTAAAAGAAAGTCAAGATTATCTTCACGTTCACCACCACCAATAATTTCGCCATAACCTTCTGGTGCCAAAACATCGACACATTTAGCGATTTTAGGATTGTTTGGATCTTTTTTCATGTAAAAAGCTTTTATCTGAGCAGGAAAGCCATACACAATTAATGGTTTATCAAAGCGCTTAGTTAATTCGGTTTCGTGTGGTGAACCAAAATCCATGCCCCATTCGATGTGCATTAATTTTTTGCTTTCTTCGTCAGTGACTTCTTTTTGGATTTCTTGAATCATGAGCACGGCTTCGTCGTAACTCAATCTAGGAAAAGGTTTTTTGACGTTTTTCAGAATGTTTAAATCGCGCTCTAAAATCTCAGTCAGATCTTTTTCGTGTTTGTTTAAAACGACTTCGACGACGTAGCAGAGAAAATCTTCGGCAAGCTGTATGTCGCCTTCCAAATCCATAAAAGCAACTTCGGGCTCCACCATCCAAAATTCATTGAGATGACGTCTGGTTTTACTTTTTTCTGCTCGAAAAGTAGGGCCAAAACAATAAGTTTTTCCAAAAGCCATGGCGGTTGCTTCTTGATAGAGCTGTCCTGATTGCGACAGGTAAGCTTTGCGTTCATCAAACCACTCTGTTTCAAATAAAGTCGAAGTGCCTTCACACGCATTTGGGGTAAAAATAGGGCTGTCGACGAGTAAGAAATCGTGGCTATCAAAATAATCGCGAATCGCTTTGATGATAGTGGCGCGAATTCTTAAAATGGCATGTTGACGTCTGGAGCGAAGCCATAAGTGGCGATGATCCATCAAAAAGGCGTCGCCGTGCTCTTTTTTAGCGATAGGATAATCAACAGATTTTCCAACTAAAGTTACCGATGTGACTTGCAGTTCGTGTCCACAGAAGGGCGCGCGGTCATCTTTTTTTACAATACCCGCTAATATAATAGAAGATTCTTGCGTTAAAGAACTGGCCAGGGCAAACATGTCTTCGCTGACATCTTGTTTGCTGAGCACGCATTGCATGAAGCCAGAGCCGTCGCGCATTTGCAAAAATTGAATTTTGCCGGAGCCGCGCTTATTGTAGAGCCAACCTTTTAAAGTTATTTCCTGACCAACATGATCAGCTACAGCTGATATGCGAACCCAATTCTCTGAAAATTCATTGGCAATCATGGCTTCCTCATTTGCGCTAAGCATGCTCTGCTAGCGTAAGGGTCTTGCCTAGCAGGCTTAGCTCGTTTTAACAATTGACAAAAAGCCAGGACTTTCTCACAATCGTAACTTCAATTTGCAGCAATATCCTGGGAGGATTAAAGTGGAACCTTTTCGTCTGATGAGAATGGGCGTAATCGAGATTATTTGCGGACCTATGTTCTCCGGAAAAACGGAAGAATTGATCCGTCGTTTACGTCGTGCAAAAATCGCGCGTCAACGTGTGGTGGTTTTTAAGCCCAGCCTGGATAATCGCTACGATGAGATTCAAATTGTCAGTCACTCTGATCAGCGCATTCCTTCGATACCGGTGGAAGACCCTGCTATGATGGAGTATTGCTTAACGCAATTGGCGTTACCCGTAGAAGTGATAGGCATTGATGAAGCACAGTTTTTTGATAGCAGCTTAATTCCGTTGGTAGAAAATTGGGCCAATTCGGGAATCAGAGTCGTGGCAGCAGGCCTTGATCAGGATTATTTAGGACAGCCCTTTGGTCCTATTCCACATCTATTAGCCATTGCAGATATGGTGACAAAGCAGTATGCCGTTTGTGTTTTATGCGGTGCTCCCGCAACGAAATCACAACGTGTTTGGGCGAATCATCAAAAAACACCGTCTGGTGAAAAAA
This sequence comes from Myxococcales bacterium, assembly GCA_947445025.1. GTDB lineage: Bacteria > Myxococcota > UBA727 > UBA727 > JABDBI01 > JAHFEG01. The sequence continues at coordinate 2,795 of CANFCB010000012.1, read as the reverse complement.
TATTGGTTGGGGCGCACGATGCTTATGAAGCGCGTTGTCGTGGTTGTCATGTGCGTGGTGTCGACAAAGCTGTTGTTGTTGCTTCTCATGAAAACGAAACGACTGTTGTCTAGTTATTGGGAGAATAAATGTCAAAAGCAAAGGATCAAGTTGATTGTGCCTATTTAGATTTGCCGCGTGAGCTTGCAGAAATTGAGCATGCTTATGGATCGCGCGTGCACATTTTATCTGATCCATTTTTGCTGACCCACTTAGCTTTTTTATGTGAAGAAAAAACCAAGCAACCCACAGTTAATGAAATTGTGCGCGACCTGTATCAGTATTTAATCAAAGCGGTTTTAAATGCGGAGTTTCCTCGCGTCGTGTCTCATGTGGAAACCAGAATGTCCAAGTTTTCTGACCTGGGGGTTTGGACTGGACAGATTATCGAACAAAAAGTTCCTACCGTGACAGTCAATGTCATGCGTGCTGGTACTTTGCCTAGCCAAGTTTGTTTTGATTATTTAAACAAGACCATTGATCCGCAATATGTGCGTCAAGATCACATTGTTATGTCACGTATCGTCGATGAAAATGGCAAAGTAAAAGGGACTTATCTGGGAGACAGCAAAATCGGCGGCTCTGTCGATAATGCTTTTGTGATTTTTCCAGATCCTATGGGGGCAACTGGTGGATCTTTGTGCAACGCCATTCATCACTATAAGAAAAATGTTCAGGGAAAAGCGCGCAGATATTTAACTGTTAATTTGATTGTGACACCTGAGTATTTAAGACGGATGAAAGTCGAGCATCCCGACGTAGTTGTTTATGCTTTGCGCCTTGATCGAGGTGCTTCTCCTGCAGAAATCTTAAAGAAGAAGCCCGGCGTGCGTTGGAGCGAAGAAAGCGGCTTGACCGATAAAGATTATATTGTTCCAGGTGCGGGCGGGCTTGGAGAGATTATGAATAATACCATTTGCTAAGGATTACCTATGTCAAAGAAAAAAGCGCTAACCGTTCGTGTTTTGCTTTCTGAGCAAGAAATTGCAAACCGCGTAGCCAAGCTTGGTCAAGAAATTACTGAAAAATATGCTGATCTAGGAGAACCGCTGATTTTAATTGGCATTTTAAAAGGCAGCGTGATTTTTTTATCTGACTTATGTCGCGCTATTTCTTTGCCTGTGGAATTAGAATTTATGGGTGTTTCTTCTTATGGAGACGAAACGGAATCTTCTGGAGTTGTGCAAATCACCCAGGATTTAACCAGACCAATTAAGGGCCGACATATTATTTTAGTGGAAGACATCGTGGATACGGGGCTGACTGCTAAATATTTGCTCAAGCATTTTCGTAGCAGTGAACCTGCCAGTGTGGCCATGTGTGCCTTGTTGGAAAAACCAGGGAAAAGCCAAGGCCATATTCTCATTGATTTTTTAGGATTTTCTATCCCTGATGATTTTGTAGTTGGTTATGGCCTTGATTTTGCTGGGCTTTATCGTAACTTGCCACATGTCGGTATTGTTGAAACTGCCGATTAATTTTTAGATAAACCATGCGCCAAAATAAGCAGCCTCTTGATATTATGTCTATAGTTCCATTTGGAAAAAGGAAAAAATATGAAGAAAGTACAGTTTTTGGTTGCCGCATTATTTACAGTTCTTATTTGCACAGCAGCAGTAGCCCATGATTTTAGCGAAGCAGATGCTGCTTTTGCTCTGCGCGAAGACAGTTCAACAATCGCCAAAACACGTGGTCTTTACGAGCAAGCGCTGAACAGTTCTGCCAGCAAAGAGGATCTTTTACACGCTGTGGAACGTCTAGGTAAGCTTGCTTACTACGAAGGCGAACTATTGCTTTCCCAAGATGATAGCTCCAAAAGAAAGCAAATCTTTTCTAAATGCCTCGAGTATGTGGAAAATATTAACCCCGCCAAAATTGGTAAAAGCGAAAACTATTTTTATTGGAAAACTTCTTGTCTAGCTCTTTGGGGACGTGCCGCTGGCATGATTTCTGCTGCCGTAAGACTGGGAGAGTTAAAAGACAACATGAAACAAGGTCTTGAGTTTAATACGGATTACGCCGGTGGTGGGATGCATCGTGTAGTTGCGACTATTCACTTGCGTGCTAGCTGGCTGAGTGGTCTTCAGGATTATGAAAAGGCATTAGTTCAGATTAACGAAGCAGCCCAAAAAGGCCCAGAATATTTTAACGTTTATGTGGTGAAAGCAGAAATATTAAAAGCTTTGGATCGTGGCAATGAAGCATTGGTTGTCCTTGAGACTGCCAAACGCGAGTTAGAAAAATTAATACGTGCTAAACAATTGCCCGTTAATCTTGGTCCTGAATCAAAGATATTCCTAAATCAGATTAAGGCTGCTTTGAGGAATTAATTAAGTTTGTCGAGCTGGATTTAGTCCCCCTTAGAAAAAGGGGGCAGGGGGATTTAAACCAGACCTCTTGCGTAACCTTCCTGATCGTCATTGCGAGGAGCGTAGCGACGCGGCAATCCAGTTTTTCATTGCTCTGGATTGCTTCACCTTCGCTTGATGACAAAAAAATCCCAACGCCACCTGGGGCCAAGGCCGCCAGGCTTTCTAAATTACGCCCATGGCGTCGAATCCATATAAAACAGTTGAGGAAATCTAAACTGTCGCTACGTGCCAAGTTTGTTTGGGCAGAGCTTTGGCTGTTGCCACGAGGTGTGAATGGCGAATTTGTGCTCAAGCAAAAAGAGTTGAGTTTGCAGTTGGGTGTTTGTGTGAGTACGCTTAGGCGGGCTATAAAATCTCTTGAAGAGAATCAGCTGATTCAATTTG
>CANFCB010000011.1 GCA_947445025.1 Myxococcales bacterium | reverse complement strand
TGAATAACAAATTCGCCATTCACAGCTCGTGGCAACAGCGAAAGCTCTGCCCAAACAAACTTGCTACGTAGGGATAGTTTAGAATTACGAAATATATCTATGGGAATACAAACTTTATTTGTCATAATTTTCTCCGGCCAAAGCTTTTTTAGAAAAAGCTTTACAAGCAGAACCGGAGTGTTAATTTTCGCCCCGGTTCTGAGATGAACTTGCCGCGCCAAAACTTACTAGGGCTTAGGCGCGGTACTAATTGACGCAACAGCATGCTGCGGCAATCAATAAAAACATCATAAATTAAAACCTAATTTAATGGCAATACGTAATTGGGATTTATTTTGTCGACTAGGAATTTGTTATGTCTGCGCGACAAAAAAGTCCTTTCGCTCTTTCGCGGTATTTACGTTTTGCAGGCAGTCAGATTTTGCCAGAATAACGCGTTTAACCAAGGCGCAATTTTCTAAAATAAAACGGGGGCCCTGGGCTTTTAAATCTGACAATAAGGGCAAAATGGCTGGTTCATAAATGGCACAAAGCGGCTCACATTTTCCAGTTGGTCCGACCAAGAGTGTCGCCTGTTGGGTTTGATCTCTGGCCTGCACAAGTTTTCGCAAAACACCTGCATCAAGCAATGGCATATCAATAGCCAAAACCAACCAAGCCACCGACGGATAAGCTTTCATGGCTGAAATTATACCGGTCACCGGGCCAAAAGAATCACCTGGCTCATCTAAAATACAAAGCTCTGCGATAAAATTTGGTTGCTGTTTGCAAGAAAAGAAAACTTCTTCACATTCGTTTTTGAGCAGCGAAAAGCAGTGCTGCCATTGTTGTTCTTGGTGATACTTCAGCAACGCTTTATCATAACCCATACGACGACTACCTCCACCCATGAGGACGAGGCCAAACAAAGCAACTGGCAAATGAGCGATCATATTTATTCCACTGTTTGACAAAAACAATTATTTTTGTCTAAAGTTTTTTCATGGAATCAAAAATAACAATGAAACTTGCATTCATTAGCTTCTTTTTTTTTCTTATGGAATCTACTGCGGCAATATCTCAAACAGGGCAACCTGATCAAACAAATACTGACCTGACAGTCGCAGCACCGCCAATTATAACACCACCAATTATAGCGCCGCTGTTCCTGGCCATAGGGTTCACTATGACCATTCCAGGTGTCTGCTTGATTCTTTCTACGATCACGACCGAACACAGAGTTAAAATTGCCGCTTGCGCTGGGGTGACCCTGATAGCCTTAGGACACTGGACAAATTTTATTTGCAATAGCTGTAGAGCCAGTGGCGCCGAATGCAAAGGTTGCTAACATAAGGATCGCCATGAATATTGACGAAATTATTTACGATTGGAACCAGGTTGCGCAAGATACGCCCCGTTCAAAAAGTATTGAGCTTTGCGATGAAACTCTGCGCGATGGATTACAATCTCCTTCGGTGATTGATCCACCTATAGAAATAAAACAGCAAATGCTGCAATTCATGAATGATTTAGGAATTTATATTGCCGACATCGGGCTGCCCGGTGCCGGACCTCGGGCGGTCAGCGATGTCAAAAAGCTTGCCGAATACATACGCGATCAACGTTTAAGCATTAAAGCCAACTGCGCCGCCAGAACCGTCGTGGCCGACATAAAACCCATCGCGGAGATTCAAGATCAAGTTGGTATTCCCATAGTCGCCTATTGTTTTTTAGGAACCAGCCCTATTAGACAATATGCAGAAGATTGGGATTTAGAAAAACTTTTTACCACAACCGACCAGGCTATATCGTTTGCCCTCAAGCAAAATTTAGAAGTTGCCTTCGTCACTGAAGACACTACTCGCTCCCGTCCCGATACTTTGAAAAAACTATTTGAACACGTGATTTCTCTGGGCTGCAAAAGATTAGTGCTGTGCGATACCGTCGGACATGCCACGCCTCATGGCACTGAGCAATTGGTGCAATGGACTAAAAACCTGATCCAGACCAGCAAAGAAAGCATTCAATTAGATTGGCATGGTCACAACGACCGAGGTCTTGGCGTCATTAATTCGATTGTGGCCGCTCATGCCGGCTGCGACCGTATTCATGGAACCTGTCTTGGTATCGGCGAGCGTGTTGGCAATGCTTCAATTGATCAACTGATCGTGAATTTTAAATTGCTAGGTGAGTATAGCCACGATGTAAGCCAACTCGTCCAATACGTTGAGCTCACCTCCAAGGCTTGTCATATCGATATCCCTGTCAACTATCCCTTGAGTGGCAGCGACGCATTTCGCACGGCCACCGGTGTGCATGCCGCCGCGGTCATCAAAGCAGAAAACAGAGGCAACCAGCTGCTGGCCGACATGATTTATTCGGGAGTGCCAGCGATTTGGTTTGGTAAAAAACAAGAGATTGAAATCGGACCGATGAGCGGGCTTTCCAATATTCGCTACTGGCTACAAAAAAGAGGTTTCATAGCCAGCGACGAAAAAATACAAGAAATATTTAAGCACGCTAAAAATTCCTGTCGCGTACTCAATGATGAAGAGCTAACAGATTTGCTTGCCAATTAGTCCTGAAAATTTATTGCGGAACTTCTATAAATTCCAGGTAAATTTTCACATGCTCAGGAGGAAAATCTTTCTCCAGATGGGTTTTTAACTCGCCAGCACGCTCTAACGACAGTTCTTTAAAAAAATCAATTTCAGTGTCGACTAAGCCGTCTTCGTTGGCTATGCCAAGAAAATCAAGCGCAGCTTTTAACATGGCACGTTTACTATAAAGCCAAGTGCGAACCAGCTCACGACAAATATCTGCTTCACGTTGCCCGGAAGCCTGTTTTAATTTTTCATGCAGTTTGCGAATGCGTTCATCACGTTTTTCATGAACATGCAAACCCAGATTCTTTTTTTTCTGTTTTACATTCATCTGGGCAAACAAAATTTCACGTAATTTCCGAGAGGAACTGGTAATCACCTCGGCAAAAGTCGCTTCACTCATGGCAGCCGTAATTAAAACTGGGTCCATCACTATCCTCCTTTAAAAAACAGAGAGTTAGCATAAGCAAAAATTTAAGCTAGACTTGCCAGAGCGGTGATTACTTCTCTTTCTGGGTGAATGATTTCACCCTCATCTTTGCCACACAAGCTAACGCCACCGGCAGACATCGAAAGACCATGAATTAAGGTTTCTGCTTCACCTGCAATAAAAGACATGGCAGCGATGGTTTTCATGTAATTAAAACCCATTAAATTCCCTATCACAGAAAATAATTTCTCATCATGGTTTTGATCAAATTGCTTATTCAATGACATCATTTTTTGAGCAAATTTTTCGGCTTCATTAAAAACTTTAAAATCTTCGTTTAATTGTTGACCTGTTTTATCAAGATAGCTTTTTTCTAATTGCCTCATTTCATGACGATGCCACCAGCGCGTAAAAAATCCTTTACTTTTTAAAGCATGATATCTCTGCATCAAAAGATAAGAATTCAGATGTTCGCTAATTGATAAGGCTTCTTTTTCATCCTTTTTCAAAAAAGGCATCTGCTTCAAGGCAGAGTCCATTTCCACCTGCGTTCTTAAATAGGCTGATAGCAACTGATTTCTGGTCGCTTCTTTGATTTTATGAATTCCTTTGTCGGTAAAATAAATATCGACAGCAGTGTTCGTGTCATCTCGATTGGTAAAAACATGTGACAAATTTTCCACATCGACATGTTCTCTAAATTCTGGATCAACAATATTAATACCGAGAGCCTTTGAAAAATTTAAAAAATCCGTTATTTCTTGTTTCCCAGTAATGCGATCATGATTCTTAAAAGTCAGATGATAATAATTTTGCTTTTTTCCCAAAGCCTGGTCTTGCAAAACCACTGCCTCCCAATTAATTGTCTTTTCCCCGGCAAACCAATTGAAGTATTTTTTAGAGAATTTGGATTCACGAAACAAAAGCAGTTCCTCTGGGTGATGCAAAAGCTTGCCTTCGCGCTCATTTTGCAAACTTTGATATAACCAGATTTTAGTATCACCAATTTTAACGTCACCATAATATTCATGGCTATTTTCCACTTCTCCACCACTTTGCGACCTGACACCCTTTTCTTTTTTAAGCACCAGCTCATCGGCTTTTTTAGTTGAGAACTTTGAAAATATATCGTTATATGCTACTTGAGCATAGGGATTTGACAAATCAAACACATATCTTTTAACCTCGTGGCTAGATTCTTTGGCGGCATTTTCCAGATTGGCAGATACTCGATAATCAAAAGCAGACGCTATCCAATCAAACCATCTCAATTTACCAAAGATTTTATCAATCCAAGCGGCCAACACATTTTTGATCTGCTCAAGCACCTGCGGATTAGTTTTGCTTTTAGTAGAAAATTTGGCTTGTGCAGAACTTGAGAATCCATCCACACGCGCGATCTTGACTAGTACCTGATGGGCACGCGGCAATTTTTGTACCAATATGGAGATATCTCCCTCCATATCGTTTAAAATGGTCATGGAGCTGTCTAAAGACAGGTCTGCCAATGATGTCTGATATAGGTCCAATGATGCGCTCAACTTAGGGTTTAGGATAGCGTGACCTTCACAGGTAATTTCAAATTCACTACCCACAGGCATTTTATTGGCTAAGCCGGCAGTTACCGGCACCTGTAACGCATTGTAAAAAGTCGTTCCTTTTTCTATCACGCCACAAGGAGATTCGTATAATTCAAGTCGTCGATAGCGCAGGAAACTTGACAGTTTAACTTCTCCAGACGCAGCCACATGAACACATAAATCCGTCTCAGCAGACACTTCTTTTCCCAGTTCAATTGAGCCGCTAACCTCAACCCATTTAATCTGCTGATTATTCTTTTGAAAAATTTGACTACAAGCTCTTCTAATATCATCTTGGAAAATATATTTATCTCTCGAATCATAGGTTTTTTCTGCAAAATCAACCTTAGCGTTTATGCCACCAGGCAGAAAAATAAGCCCAGTCCCTTTTTCCACAATTTCGGCCAGATGCTTAAAACCAATTTCTCGCAGTGCACTGACAATGCCAAAGCTCACTACTTTTTTTTTATTTTCGCTCAAGTCAGAGAACAATGCCGAAGCCAAACCCATGGTGCCTGATCGTCCCGAAGTCTTTTGCAAATCAAATTGGTCCATTTCTTCATCAACTGATTCACGACCTAATATGGGTATCACTGGATTATTAGCGACACTGGACGGAAAAACAGTCAAATTATCTGATGTAACCCGGCGCGGGGCCGAAAGCTCTGTTGGCATTTTGACAGCTCCTAAAAAAACCTCTAGCATGCGGTAATTGATTTACTATTGCTTTGCTCAATTTGGATATTTTATTAAAATTTGCTGGTTTTTCAGATTTTTATCGTGTTACATTTTTCAATCAAATAATAGGAATAGCTTCTCATGAAAAGACACAGACCAACTATCCTAATGCTAATTTTGATAATCATGTTTTTATCGAAGCTTGGATATACACATCAACAAATGGCCTTTTCCCTTGACCCTTTTATCGTGGGAGCAAGAGGACTCTCCACAAAAGGAGAATTTGAAGTCGTCATTTTAGATAATTTGTCTCTGGTCGTTCCTTTTCGCGGCATCTGGATTGATTCAGAAAATCTCCCTTACCTTTTTAAAAGCGGATATGCTCATGTCGATCCGCACAATTATATTGATAAATTTTTGGAATATCTTAACTCCAGAGACATAATCAAAGAAAAAGAATTTACCGTCGGGGTCGGTGTCAAATTATATCCAAATTTCAAAGCACTGCAAAATGGTTTTTATATTAAACCTGTTTTTACCATGGGCTACGCCTTGCTCGATTTTAAACACGTCCCTATCGCTGTAAAGTCATGGGCAGGCTGGTTCGTAGATTTCCAGGATAAGGCTTTCAACACAAAAGTTCAAAGCGCCGTTTTTGTTCCGGAAATTCTGGTCGGATACAATGTCGCTTTTGCTTCACATTTGATAATTTCTTTAGAAATTGGCGCCAAATATCGCCTTTTTTACAAACAAGAATTTGTCAAACATGTCCCCAGGTTAACGGGACTTGAACCATCTTTAAGTTTAATGCTGGGGTATACCTGGTAAGCGCTTTCTCTTATTTACGAGGCTATATGCGGACCAATTCACCGGTAATTTGTTTTTTGGCGCTTCTTTCTTGTGCGCAGCTCAATGCCGCAAAAGAAATTATTGCAGAATATGTCGACAACTATGATGGCGATACCATAACAGTGAACCTGCCCGAACTCAAAAAAATGGACAAAGCAAAAAAATATAGTTTGTTCTGGGATAAAATTTCGGTTCGACTTGGCGGTATCGATACCCCAGAAATAAAGGGCAGCTGCCCAAATGAAAGCGAATTAGCAAAGAATGCCAAATTATTTGTGAAAGAAAAATTAGAAAATGCTGGGAAAATTACCATCGTCATTGAAGGTCCAGATAAATATTTTCGCATTCTAGGAGAGATTTATACTGACGGAACACCACTGGCGCAAATGTTAATAGATGAAGGTTACGCCGTGCCCTATGACGGTGGCACCAAAAAAAACATTTGGTGCAGTGAAGGCAAAAAGCGCAAACGCAAAAAATACTAACTGCCCTTAGTTTGCTCCAGCAAATAACTTTCTATAAACCCTTGCAAGTCGCCATCTAAGACTGCGTCTACGTTTCCCATTTCAAAGCCCGTGCGCAAATCTTTGGCGAGGCGGTAGGGGGCTAATACATAGTTACGAATCTGCGAGCCAAACGTCGCTGCCATTTTTTCTGCCTCGGCCTTGTCTTTCTCTGCCAAACGCTTTTTAATTTCTAAATCGTAGAGCTTAGAACGCAAAAGTTTCATTGCAGTAGCACGATTTTTGGTTTGGCTACGCTCCGCTTGGCAAGCAACGACGGTGTTGGTGGGAAGATGGGTTAAGCGTATTGCTGACTCAGTTTTATTCACATGCTGACCACCGGCACCGCCAGCACGGTATGTATCCACGCGTAGATCTTCAGGCCTAATATCAATTTCAAATGAATCATCAACTTCTGGGATAACCCACACTGCGGCAAAGGAAGTATGACGACGTGCATTAGAATCAAAAGGCGAAATACGTACCAACCGATGCACCCCAATTTCTGCCTTCAAATAACCATAAGCATATTCGCCAGAAACCAAAATGGTTGCGCTTTTAATTCCCGCTTCTTCAGCGGGAGTAATGTCCATAAGTTCAACTTGATAACCACGACGCTCGGCGTAACGCGAATACATGCGCAACAACATTTCGGTGAAATCTTGCGAATCTACCCCGCCTTGACCAACATTCACATTTAAAATGGCATTATTAATATCACTTGGACCTGCCAGCATGCGCTCGATTTCCATACCGTGCACAGCTTTTTGTAATTTTTCCACTTCACTTTTTATTTCTAGAAGTCCATTTTGATCATCGCCTAGCATTTCCAAGAGTTCTAAACCATCCTGAACGCCATTTTGCGCGTAAAAAAAACGGCTCAGCTCTTTTTCCAGATTTACTTTTTCCTTTTGCAAAAGACCTGCAGCTTTTTGCTCAGCCCAAAAATCAGGCGCTAGTATTCTGGCTTCAATTTCTCGGACGCGATCTTTTTTGACGTCGATTTTCATGGATTTTTCAAAATTAGAAACGCGGGATTTTAAATCATCTAAAATACGCTTCAAATCAAAAACCAAATTTGTATTTGTCTCGTGAGACATTTTACTTCCTATCAACCGGCCGCAGCCATGCACTCAAAAAAACCACAAATCCAACTATAGAGCCGAGTCCATAGATGATTCCTTCGACAGAAGCAATCAGGGTGCATAGCGTCATAGCAAGTGCCCCTGCCCATAGCAGCGCGACTCGTCCCCAAGGCTTTGAAGACAGAGCACCGCAGCCCACTAAAAATCCAAAAGCAGTCACAAAAGTATCTTTGGTAAAAGCAGCCTCGTCCCATTTTAATTTTGCCGCCGCAAAATGCCAATGAGACCACAGCATCAGAGCAAAACCTAAAGCACCCAATAACCAATCCTTAAATGGACGCCGCCTAGTAAAAACGGTTTTTCCTACCAAGGCAATCACTAAGGCAAAAATCACAAAAAGCACCGATAAATATCCCACCACGTCGCCCAAAAACAAATAAGCGGTTTTATCTCGAGAAATAGGCACGTTGGCAGTCACAATAGCGTCTTCATAAAGTGGCGTAGCATTTTTTATGAAACCACGCGCATCAATAATTGCTGACACCCCGGTATTGGTTGCTCTGATATAGGATCTTCCCGTCTCGACGGCACGAACTCTGTACATATTAAGGTGTTGGTAAGGCGCCGAAGAAACTCCATACCAAGCATCGTTGGTCAAATTGACCAATAAGTCAGCGCCATTTTTAACGAAGTCTCTACTGATTTCGGGAAAAACACCTTCATAGCAAATAGTAACGCCAACCGACAAAGCAGGCTTATGGGCCAGCGGTATTAAAATGGGTTTAAATTCTTGGCCGCGGGCAAAAACACCAAGACCTGGAACAACTTTATTGGCTATTTTGGCAAATGGCCAAGGCACATATTCGCCAAAAGGAACCAAATGATTTTTATCAAAACGCCCCACTAATTTTTTATCAGCATCGACAACAAAAGCGCTATTGTAGTAGAACACTTCATGCCCGCGACGTTGATAAGCCACACCTCCAATAATAGCTGTCGGCATGGGACCTTCAAGCCCTGGTAACGACAAGGCCCTACTTGGAACACTCAGCGGAAATGACGCTTCAGGCCAAACCACAATATCAACAGGTTGCTGCAATGCTTGCTTCTGCATGTGCTGGTATTTTGACAAAATGGCATCAGAGTAAAAATGAGCTTTATTTTTAATGCCCTGTTCGATATTTCCCTGCAACAATGCGACCTGAACAGAATCTAATTGGGTTTTGTCCTCGCTGCTTAATCGCCAATTACCATAAAGCAAAAAAGCCACAGTAATACTGCCGGCAGCAAACATGATTCCTTGCCATTTATTCTGCTTAGCAAAACACGAAGTAATTGCGCTAGCAATGGCCGCATTGACCAGCACCACATAAAAAACCAAACCATAGATTCCAACTAAAGAGGCACTTTGTAAAAGAACGGGAATCGAGGCCAAAGCATAGCCAGGCGTCCCCCAAGGAAAACCACCCAAGATTATAAAATTACGCAGATATTCGACGCTACAAAGTGTCACTGGCAAAAGCAAAAAGAACGGCCAATTAAATCGTTGCTGCAAATATTTGGCAACGGCAAAAGCAGAAGCAATATAAGCCGCCAAAATAGCGCAAGCTAAAAGCAAAACAAAAACACTAAACCAAATGGAAATACCTCCAAACACCGTCATGGCAATCACAAACCAATATAAAATAATGGCATATTGGATAAGACTGGTCACAAACCCCAGCCAAAAGGCTTTTTTAATACTGGCATTTCGCGCGCCTAAAAAAACTGGAACATAGGCCAGCAGAACCAGCAGCCCACTTAGACCAGTTTTATCGAGGGGAACGGATCCAAAACGTTCAATCACCAGCGGCTGACTGATGCCCAGCAAAATACCGCTAAGCACTGGCGCAAAAAATACTTGCCATTTTCTTAAATTCATTATTTTACACTCAAAGCAAAAATTGTTGAACAAACATAACCGTTAAATAGAACTGATAATCTTGATTTTTCTTTTTAGAAAAACCATGACCTTCGTCATTGGCTAACAAATACCAAACCGGCACGCCTTGCTTACGCACCCTGTCAACCATCTGTCTTGACTCGCGCGCTGGAACCCGTGGATCATTAGCGCCTTGCACAATAAACAATGGTTTTTTAACTTGATGAGCCAGATTAACAGGTGCAATTTTCTCTAAAAACATGCGCATTTCAGGCTCACGTTCGTCGCCATATTCGACACGGCGCAAATCTCTCCGATACTCTTCAGTATTTTCTAAAAATGTCACCAGATTTGACATGCCTACTACTGAAAGTGCGCAACGAAATAAGTCTGGATAATGCGTCGTCATAGCCAGGGTAGCGTGACCACCATAACTTCCACCCGTGATCATGATGCGATCACTGTCTAAATCAGGTTGGGTTTTAATCCACGTTACTAAAGCGGCTAAATCTTTATAGGAATCTTCTCTTAAAAATCCATTGTCGAGCTTTAGAAAAGTTTTACCAAAGCCCGATGACCCTCGAATATTTGGAAAAATAAGAGTTACCCCCATTTCGTTCATGAAATAATTGCTGCGGCCTAAAAAACCGGGACGCGACTGCCCTTCGGGACCGCCATGAACCACAACCATGACCGGTCTTTTTCCCGTAAACTTAGGCGCTGCCGGATACATAAATCCAGAGATAGCTCGATCGTCAAATGATTTCCAAGTAATTAATTTTGCTTCAGAAAATTGATCGGCTTTAAGCCCGCCCATTTCACTGGTGGTCCAACGCGTGAGTTTTCGCTTAAGAACATTATAGGAATAAGCATCGGTGGCAGATCTTGCTGAGTTCAAGCTAAAGCCGATATCTTTGCCATTGGAATGCCATTTCAATCTGCCAATAATGCCCACGGGAATTTCTTTTATCACATGCGCTTTTTGATCTTTAATATTTAGCAAGTAAAGTTTACTCATACCATTTTCATTGGTCACAAAAACAATTCTTTTACCGTCGCTGGCCACAATAAATTCTTCAATATCGCCGACAATATTCATCTTTGCCGTTAAATATTTTATTTTTTTAGTTTTAAAGTCTAAAAAAGCCAAACGCTGAAACTCGCTGCCTTGGTCATTGCTTAAATAAACACCTTTTTTATTTTTAGAAAACACGGCTTTTCCATGTGACACTTTCTCCTCGCCTGACCGAGGTGTGAGCAAAGTTTTTTGCCCAGAGCTTACATCAAACAACCAAAGATAACTTTCATTAATGGAAACGTATTCTAAAGCCAGTAATTGTTGCTCATCGTGACTCCAATCTAGAATGCTCCAAGCCGTTCCCTTGTCTAGCTGTACAACTAAACGTGCCGAATCTGGATCTAACGGATCCTGAATATAAAAATCAATATCTTTGCCATTGCGACGGGTTGATCCGTAGGCAATTTTATTGCTTGTTTTATTCCATAACACAGCCGTGTTTCGTGATTTGCCATCTGTTAAAAGTGTTGATTTTCCGTCGTTTAAATCAAAACGAAAATTCTGATACCATTCGCCACCACCCACATCTTGCAAATAAATAAAATAGTTGGGGGTTTTGTAATTATAAGAAGCGTCGGCAATAGGCTCTGCTGAAAATGTTAATTGGGTACGTGCTCCTCCAGGAAAATCAACCTGATGAACCTGAGCCCCGTCGGCAAATCGCGTGCTTATCAGCATGCTTTTATTGCAGGGATGCCAATCTAAGAAGGCTGCAGCGCGAAAATTAGTGTACCTCTGTGATTCCTTAAGCACAGCTTCGGAAACGACTGATGCTCCTTCGGCGATACAACTGTCTGGTGATTTATACCCGGCAGCCTCTACGAGAGACACAGCTGCTAGCCAAAAAAAAACCACTCGCAAACCAACCATGACACCTCCATGAAGCCAGGAGGTAATCATAACCTTAACAATTTAACAAGAGATCGCTTGTTCTTAAGTTCTACCCAACCACTATAACTCTTATATAATAGATGCTATTTAAGTTTTCTATGGCTTACCCACTTTTTGAAATCATCCAAAACACCAGCAATCAATCCACCGAAGTAGTAGGCGCTCAAGGGTTGGCAATTGCCCAGACTGCTTGCGCTTTCAGTATCAAAAAGCCCGTCGTTTTTGTCGCACCCAGTCAAAGTGCCGCAGAAGATTTTTTGCGCGACATACGTTTTTTATTTGGCGAAGAGCACGCACAGGCGGTGCTTTATTTACCCGCCGACGAGAAAACGCCCTACCATGCCAGCTCACCTGATCCCGCCATTGTGGGGGAACGGCTGGCCACGCTCCATAAATTAGCCACACAGGCACCTTTTTCCATTCTGGTAACTTCGGCAAAAGCGCTGGTCAGCAAAATGATTCCGTTGGAAAGCTTACAAGAAGCAGCAGAAATCATTGAGCGCAAAGGGCAAATACATCGCGACCATCTCATCAAAAAAATTGAGCTACTGGGCTACAACAAAGTCAACACCGTGGAAGATCCGGGCACCTTCGCGGTGCGCGGTAGTATTATTGATATTTTTTGGCCTGGCCACCCTTTTCCTGTTCGCATTGATTTGTTTGGCGATGAAGTCGAACGCATCAATACTTTTGATCCAGCATCCCAGCGCACAGTTGCCATTTTAGAAGAATATCAATTTGGTGCGGTACGGGAAATTCTCTTAAGCGACGCCACCGTTATTTTTGCTGAAGAGCAGTTAAGACAACTTGCTGACGACGTTAATTACCCAACTAAAAAATTGCGAGAAAAGCTCGAAGACATCAACAATCATATTCCTTTTTTTGGCATCGAAAGTTTATTGCCGGCATTTTTCAAAGAGCTACAGTCGCCTTTGCAATTGCTATTACGCGTTTACGGAAATGACGCATTCCGCGTCCTTATCAATGAACCTCACGATTTCTCCAATAGTATTCGCGCGCTTCATCAAGAATATATTGATCACTATGATGCCGCCATCGTGCGCGGTGATTTGTGCTTTCCGCCCACCCAATTTCTGCTAAGTGAAGACGAAGTTAAAGATTTAATCGCGACACAAAATCAGCTCAGATTAGAAGCATTCGCCATTGCAGGTACTACTCAAAAAAGCGCCGCTACTCTTTCACTGCGAAGTGCACGCACCGACACTTTAAGGCAAGATATTTTGCGTGAAACCACGCGCACCGACACCGAAGTCAGCAATGCTCATCACTTACTAGATCCTTTAGCCTCGAAAATTCGCCAACTGCATGCGGATCATATCAGCGTCTTTTTACCGGTCGCTTCTTTGGGAGGCACGCACCGCTTAAGAGAATTGCTGCAGCCTCACGGCCTGAATATTCGAACTTTGTCATCTGCTCCAGACTTCATCACACCTCAAATTGCCAACTTCAAATTTGACAACAACGTTCACGCTTATACCTTTGTGGCCAAACCAGAGACACCAGGCTCTGGCGCAATTTTTTATGATTTTAAAATCGCCATCTTTAGCGAAGATGACATCTTTGGAAAGCGGGCCAGACGACAAGGAAAGACCGGAAAAAAAGGTGGATTTCGCACCACACTGGCAGATTTAGAAGAAGGCGATCCCATTGTCCATGTCGACCACGGTGTGGGACTTTTTAAAGGCTTAACCCGTTTAAATGTGCGCGGCGTCGAGCAAGATTATTTATTGCTGGTCTATCAAGGAAACGACAAACTTTATTTACCTGTGCATCGCATTAACCTGATTCAAACTTATTCTGGTGCCGAAGGAGAGCCTCGGCTGGACAAATTAGGTGGCGTTGGCTGGCAAACTAAAAAGAAAAAGGTCAAAGAAGCCGTGCTGGCCATGGCGCAGGATTTGCTCACTCTTTATGCAAAACGAGAGTTGGCTAAACGACCGCAATCCTCTGCTCCAGATGCACACTATTGGGACTTCGAAGCGCGCTTTGCTTTTGAAACCACACCTGATCAGCAAAAAGCCATCGATGATGTTTTGAGTGACATGCAAAAAGAGCGACCCATGGACCGTTTGGTTTGCGGCGATGTCGGTTACGGAAAAACCGAAGTCGCTATGCGTGCCGCGATGATGACAGTATTAAGCGGTCGACAAGTTGCTGTGCTGGCACCAACCACTATTTTAGCCCAACAACATGGCATTACTTTTGCCGAACGGTTTAAAGATTTTGGGGTGCGCATCGCTGTGGTTAGCCGATTTCAAAAACCACAAGAAATCAAAGCAGCCATCCAGAAGACCAAAGAAGGCAAAATTGACATTTTGATTGGCACCCATCGCATACTGTCTGCCGACGTTACTTTTAAAAACTTAGGCCTAGTTGTCATCGACGAAGAACAACGTTTTGGCATCAAACATAAAGAACATCTTAAAAAACTCAAAAGCCAAACCGATGCGCTTACTTTGTCGGCCACACCGATTCCGCGAACATTGCAAATGGGATTTTTTGGCATTCGCGATTTAAGTATTATCGAAACTCCGCCTACCGACAGAAGAGCCATTCGCACCTCGATTGTTCGCTTTGACGACGCGGTTATACGCGAAGCTATTTTAATGGAACTTGGTCGAGGTGGACAAGTTTATTTTGTGCACAACAAAGTCAGTTCCATTAACGCCAAGGCGGACTATTTAAGAAATCTAATCCCAGAAGCAAAGATTGAAGTCGGTCACGGACAAATGAACGAAAGCGCATTGGAGCAAGTCATGGTTCGCTTTATGAAACATGATTTCAATGTGCTAGTTTGCACGACTATTATTGAAACTGGTATCGACGTATCTTCGGCCAATACCATGTTTGTTGACGACGCTGACGACTTTGGTTTAGCACAGCTGTACCAACTGCGAGGACGAATTGGTCGCAGCAAAGAACGTGCCTTTGCCTACTTGCTTATCCCAGCAGACACCGAACAACTAACTCCGATTGCCAGAAAACGTCTAGAAATTTTGCATCGTTTTAGCGAACTTGGCGCAGGCTTTCGCATTGCCCAACATGATTTGGAGCTTCGCGGTGCCGGCGATTTGTTAGGAAAAAATCAACATGGCCATGTTGCTGCGGTTGGTTACGATTTATATTCGGAACTTTTAAAAGAAGCTGTCGAGGCATTGAAAGGCCGCGCTCACGAAGAGATTTTCGATCCCGACATCAATCTTCCTGTGACGGCTCTCATCCCAGAAAAATACATCCCTGATTTGCATGACCGCATGGGTTATTATCAAAGACTGGCGACCGCTCAAAATGCCAGTGATATTTGGGATGTCGTCGGCGCTATGAGCGATCAATGTGGTGAAACTCCTGTTGAAGTAAACAATCTTGCTGAAGTCATGATTGTGAAACAAATGCTGAAAACACTGGCTATCCGTGCTTTGGATTTTGTCAAAGCCGATGAAAAACAGCTTTTGCCGAGGGTAGTGCTAACATTTGCAGACAGTCCCAAGCTAGACAGCAATCGCTTAACGGCGTGGATAAAGGCAAACCCTGCCCGAGTCATTTTGACACCCAAGATGAAATTGATTTACACACCAAGTGTCGAAGAATGGCAAATCGCCAACAGCCAAGCTATTTTTGCTTTATCGAAAAGCGTCATTAAACAATTACAAGAACACACATGTTTCTCTGAGTCGTTATGAAAAATTATTTTTGTCTCTTTATTTTTATTTTCAGCATTTCATTTCAAGCAAATGCCCAAGAGGAATCCTCTTCAAATATAGATACCGGTTTATCTGGACTAAATATTATTTGGAATAGCGTGGAAGTGGTCAATCATATTAGGGAGATTTTTCTGTCTCCTTCAGAGCTAGCAAGTGACAGCATATACCACATGCTGGAACTAGTGGGGCATACGGGAAATATCATGAATTATTTCGATGAAACCACCTGGTCGGCCATGCTGACACTTTTAGCTTTTAATGGCTACGCAGTGACAGTTCAGTATCGGGCTATCACACGGAACTTACATGATGCCAGCCGGGTTTCTAAGCTGTTTGCTGCTTTGGGTACCATCGATTTCCTAGGCCACTTCTACAATGTTTTTTATATTCCTTACGTATTCTCGCAAAATAAAGCTTAAGTATTGCGAAAGCGCGCCAAGCCTTTGACAATAGCATTGCCATCTTTGGTAAATACACGTCGACCCAGCCAATCACGTTTCATTATGCCTCGAGTGCTTTTATCTGCGAGCGTAACTTCTTTGGGCATATAATTAATGGGCAGCCGATTTTCCTGAATGAATCCTTTCAGACCGCCATTTTCATTGTGCCACTTTAAGCCCGGCAGCAGCGTGCTGTATTGCGTGATAGGCAATCCGGTTTTAACCGCGGCATCATAGTAAGTCTGGCGATATTTCTTCATCATATTTGTCCCATTATTTTCTACCAGGCCGATAGTCGTTGCCAACTTCTCAAAATCGGCTTTTCGGGATGCTGCTGAAGAAAAAAGTCTTTGAAATCCCGTCGGATTTTCCATGCGATCATATGTTTTAGCCAATGCGTCAAAATTTTGTAAAAAAGCTGACGTTTGTTTATCACCAAAATCTTTTTGCAGACCTCGACCAGCCAGCGTCATGGCAAATAAATGCAAGGTACGATCTTGTCCGCTTTTACAACCGGCATCGGAAATAACATTGATATCCTTATCAAGCGCGGTATGCAGCGCTAGCTCAGCACTGCGCGATAGTTTTTTACCTTGGGTATTTTCCCCCAGCAGCACAGAGGTCAAGTTATCATGAAGTGCTTTCCCCTTCGGAAGAAACTCCCAACTATTATTTTTACGCAAATCAGCGCCAATGCTTTTAAGGGATTTATCTTGGACGACACCTAAAAGCTCGCTATTAAACTGCGTTTTATCTCCGCCTTGTAAGTATTTCGTAAAGGCGACTTTATCTCCCGTTTTTTCATAAGCATTAAATGCTTTTGTCAAATTCTTCACAGGCTGTAATCTACCAGTATCGCTACCATAGTTGGCACGAGCAATTTCAATCAAGGCTCTAAGTGTTTTGTTGCGCATTGCTGGATCATTAATCTGGTCTTCATTGCCCTTAATAAAAGCACTGTGAACCAGGCTGTCGGCCAAACCGTTAGCAGTCATGGCCAAAGTGTGCACTTTAGGTAACTCAACATTCTTTTTATCTGCATTGGATTGCTGGGCAGCAACACGCTCGGTCTCTGCCATTTTTTGCTCATGACCATTCACCCAAGACGTTGTTTTTTGATCATAGCGATAAATAGCAGGTGCCAGGGCGCTACCTTCTAATACTTTTTTCGTATCCACAGCGTTTCTTTGAGCAGCTAATTTTCTAACCCCATCCCACTGTTCTTTGGTGTCAACTTTGGCATGACGAAGTATGCCCGGACCAGCATCTGCACCCTTAGGATTAAACATTGCCAGATTGGCCAACTTATCTTTATCAATAGTGGCATTTCCAAAACCTTTACTCAAAGTACCATCGTCATTGAGCCGATAATTCTCCATGGTTCCCAAACCTTCCATCTTCACTTCCGGACGGGGCAGCTGCGCTAAAATACCCGCACCACTCAACTTTACTAACAATTCTTTTTGTGCTGCTTTATCAAGCTTGGTAGCAGCAGATTTTTTAAGCTCAGCAAAATCGCTTGCACTGGTTGGGTCATAAGAGATACCTCCTGCGCCATAGGCTTTTTCCAAACTTGCCTTGAGGACACTACTTGCTGCCTTCTGTGCATCGGTCATTTTGCTATAGAGCATCGCTTCTACTTTACCTAGTGCCATTAACGCTGAAGCTTTCTCAGGCGGCACAGGGGGTGCAGCGTAGCTATCTGGAGCTGCAGCAAGGGGTGCCTTGACCTGTGGCGCATGAACTTGTGCGTCAAGCCTCGGTGCTTGTTCTTGCACTGGCACTTCATGTGATTCAAATTTAATATGTGTCATACGTCACCCCTTTATCTTTAGTTATACCAAACAAGCCCATAGCTGTGGTGACATAGCCATTTTTTTTTTAGAAATTTCATGTAATACACGCGGTTATTGTCAAATTTTCGGAGCATTTCATGGCACTTTCCTGTGGCATTGTCGGCCTACCAAACGTAGGCAAAAGCACTCTTTTTAACTGTTTGACTTCGGCACAGGCCCAGTCTGCCAACTATCCTTTTTGCACTATTGAGCCGAACGTTGGCGTCGTGGATGTCCCAGATGAGCGACTAAATGCTCTGGCGCGCGTCATAACCCCTGAGCGCATTTTGCCGGCTTCCATGTCCTTTGTTGATATCGCCGGTTTGGTAAAAGGCGCAAGCCTTGGCGAAGGCTTGGGCAATAAATTCCTAAATCACATTCGCGATGTCGACGCCATCTGTCATGTGGTACGCTGCTTTGAAGACGACAATATTATCCATGTCGCCAATGTAATTAATCCTCTTTCCGACGTCGAGACCATTGAAACCGAATTGATTTTAGCCGACATGGAAAGCGCCAGCAAAGCTCTGGATCGTTCGCGCAAAGCGGCCAAAAGCGCAAATCCCACGGCTAGAAAATTAGAAGCTTTTTGCGAGCAATTGGTTGCGCATTTAAACGCAGGAAATCCTGGGCGCAGCTTTGCTTTTAACAAAGAAGATGAAGATTTTAAAAATGCTTTTCGCGATATGCATTTGATCACGGCTAAGCCTACACTGTTTGTTGCCAATGTTGATGAAAACGGCTCTTCTCCAAGCAACAACCCTCACTTAAAAAGCCTTCTCGATTTGGCTCAAAGCCGTGGCGATCAAGTCGTGGCCGTTTGCGCTAAGATTGAAGAAGAACTTGCCGATTTAAAACCAGAAGAGCGCAAAGATTTCTTGCAAGAATTAGGCATCGAATCATCTGGCCTGGATCGTATTATCAAGGCTGCTTTTAAACTGCTCAAACTGCAAACCTACCTCACCGCTGGCGTCAAAGAAGTGCGCGCTTGGACTATTAAAGAAGGCGACAAAGCGCCGCAAGCAGCCGGCGTCATTCACACCGATTTTGAACGTGGCTTTATTAAAGCCGACGTCATTTGGTGGGAAGATTTCGTGAAATACAATGGCGAAACAGGCTGCCGTGCTGCAGGCGCCATTAAACTCGAAGGCAAAGAATACATCGTCAAAGATGGCGACGTCATGCACTTCAAGTTTAATGTGTAGTTTCCTTTTGGACAATTTCTCTTGTTTGAGCTAAGACAAAACAAAAACTTTTTCTTAAAAAAAGGGGATTTTGTTATGACAGCGACGTTCACGCATTTGAAAACTCCACAGACCGGCGAAGCCATTCGCATGATTGACGGCCATTTGAAAGTTCCTAACCATCCTATTTTACCTTTCATTGAAGGCGATGGTACTGGGGCCGATATTTGGCGCGCCAGTCAACCAGTTTTTGATGCTGCGGTAAAAAAATCCTATGGCGATCAAAGAAAAATTACCTGGATGGAAGTGTTTGCTGGAGAAAAAGCCTTTCGCCAATTTGGTGACTGGCTACCACAAGATACCTTAACGGCATTTAAGCATTATCTGGTCGGCATTAAAGGTCCACTGACCACGCCTATTGGTGGCGGCATCCGCTCTTTAAACGTAGCGCTTCGACAAATTCTCGATTTGTATGTTTGTCTTCGTCCGGTGCGCTGGTTTGCCGGCGTGCCCTCGCCCGTCAAGCGCCCTGGTGACGTAGACATGGTGATTTTCAGAGAAAATAGCGAAGACATTTATGCCGGTATCGAATACGCCACTGGCAGCGAAGAAGCTAAAAAATTAATTAATTTTTTACAAACTGAACTGGGCGTTACCAAAATTCGTTTCCCTGAGACTTCGGGCATTGGCATTAAACCTGTTTCTCGTGAAGGAACTGAGCGTTTAGTAAAAGCCGCCATTGAATATGCATTGATTGAAAAACGAAAAAGCATCACCTTGGTTCACAAAGGCAACATCATGAAATTCACCGAAGGTGCTTTTCGTGATTGGGGTTATGCCGTCGCCAAAAGTAAGTTTAGAAGCCAAATTGTCACCGAACGCGAGAGCTGGATCTTGGCCAATAAAGATAAAAATCCGCAAGTAACAGACACCGAAAACGCCAAATTGATTGACCCAGGTTTTGAGCTCATGACTTTGGAGCAACAAAAGAAAATCACTGACGAAGTAAAAGCTGTCCTCAGTGAAATAGGAGCGACCCATGGCCATGGTCAATACCAACAAAAACTGCTGATCAAAGATGCGATTGCCGACATCGTTTTGCAGCAAGTTTTAACCAGGCCTAAAGAATTCGACGTGATTGCCACGCTCAACTTAAACGGCGATTATTTAAGCGACGCCTTGGCGGCTCAAGTGGGCGGCATTGGAATTGCTCCCGGCGGTAATATTAATTATATGACCGGTCATGCTATTTTTGAAGCAACTCACGGCACTGCGCCCAAATATGCCAACCTCGACCAAGTGAATCCAGGCTCGGTGATTTTGTCGGGCGAAATGATGCTGCGTTACCTAGGTTGGACTGAAGCTGCCGATTTAATTATCAAAGGCATGAACGGTGCTATCTCTGCGAAAAAAGTCACCTATGATTTTCATCGCATGATGGAGCAAGCGACCTTACTAAAATGCTCAGAGTTTGGTCGCGAGATTATTGCGCAGATGTAACGAGGGTTCTTAATCTAGCCGACGAGTACATCTGTAGGGATATCGAGATTTTCATGGAGTCTGCGAATCATTGGCAAACTAAGGTCGCGTTTATGATTGAGTACTTCTGATACGCGGGACTTTGGCCCGATGAAAGGCTCCAGATCTTTTCTCGTTAATCCCATTTGTTCCATTCGAAACTTGATTGCCTCGATGGGATCAGGTGGCAGGATTGGATGATGCTTGCGCTCATAATCTTCAACAAGCACAGAAATAATCTCCAATGTATCGAATTCTTGGGTTCCCTTCTTCGCATCGAGATGCTTTTCTATCTCAGCCAGGGCTTTCTCATAGTCTTTTTTGGTTCGAATTGGTTTTAGCACATTACACTCCTTTTACATCAATCTTGTCATATTCAGCATGCGTTCCAATAAATCTCACATATGCCGTACCTGTTTCATATTTTACGAACACAACGAGCCTATATTTGTTACCTGCGATATTAAAAACCACACGATTCTTGCCAACAAAGCTAGCACTGCGATATCTGTCTTTAATGCGTTGTGGTTCTTTCCATTCAGCTTTTTTCGCTTCAGCGTACCAAGCTTTTAATGGCTGCTCAGCATCATTTCGTCCATCTTTGTTCCAAAAATCGCGTAAAGTTCGCAAAGCAATGACTCTCATACTTCGAGTCTACCATGTTCCCAAATTGGTAACAAGCCTAAAACCAATTCATTGTTAAAATGCTCAGAGTTTGGTCGCGAGATTATTGCGCAGATGTAACTTATACCAAACTTCTTTAATCGTCATTGCGAACGAAGTGAAGCAATCCAGAAAATGCATAGATTGCCACGTCGGCTGCGCCTCCTAGCAATGACGTCGAGTCAAAGAGATTTGGTATTACTTCATTCGGTAGTATCACTCTGACTCATTTTGATTCATCGTCGTAAAGATTTTGCCTACGGAAGCAACAACCCCGGCAACGTCTGCAAGATTTGCAGGGATGATCATCGCATTGTTTTTCTGCGCCAGTTTTCCGAACTCATTCAGATAAGATTCAGCAATTCTAAGATTCACCGCGTCCATTCCACCTTTGTCGTTGATCGCGCTCGCAATTTCTCGAATCCCCTTTGCCGTTGCCATAGCGACGCGTTCAATTTCTTGCCCCCGTCCCTCGGCCTCATTGATTCGCTTCATCTTTTCGCCTTCAGATTTGGCGATGGCTTCTTGTTTGTCACCTTCCGCTCGATTGATCTTGGCCTGCTTATCGCCCTCTGACTCAGCGATTAACGCTCTTTTCTCGCGTTCAGCGCGCATTTGCTTTTCCATTGCGTCTTTGATGCTCGCCGGCGGAATGATATTCTTAATCTCGTGTCTGGTGACTTTGAGCCCCCATGGCTCCGAAGCCTTGTCGACCGCAGCCACGATTTCAGCATTGATCTTCTCGCGCGCCTCGAAGGTACGATCGAGATCGAGCTTTCCTATTTCACTTCGCATCGTTGTTTGACAGAGCTGCGTCGAGGCATAGGCGTAATCATCGATGCCATAAGTAGCCTTAACTGGATCTTGAATCTGCATATACAAAATGCCATCTACTTCAACCGTAATATTGTCTCCGGTAATGCAAGACTGTGGTGGCACATCGATCACCATTTCTTTCAACGAATGAACATGAGCAACTCGGTCAATAAACGGGATTATAAGATGAAAGCCTGGCTCCAAAGTGGCATGGTATTTTCCCAAACGCTCAACAATGACCACAGTTCTTTGTGGAACCACCCGCGCGCTTCTGAATACGACAATAAAGACAAAAACAGCGATACCAATAATAATAATTGTTCCGATTTCCATAGCAATCATCCTTTTTTAAGCACAGTTCAAATTAGTTCAGGGGCTTCACTCTCAAAGTTATAATATCTCGGCTTAAAACCTCGACGGCCGTTCCCTTCTTGATTGTAACCTCAGACACAGCCTGCCAGTTGGTCCCAAAAAGCTCGACTTTGCCCGAAAGGGATTGAGGCTCAATGTCTGCTACCACAACCCCGTGACTACCTGCCAGGTTTTCAGACGCAGCCACCTCGTTGCTTTTCCCGGATACTCGGCTTCGAAATAAAATCAGTGACAAGACAGAAGAGCAAAGAAAGATCAAAAGCTGAATGTTTGTACCCGGAGCAATGCCAACAAGGACCGCAAGCGAAGTAATCCATGCACCAATTCCAAAGAATAGCGCCATAAAAAGCGGGATAGCTAGTTCCAAAAGAAGTAAAAATAAACCAAGTGAGAACCAAATCAATTCGGGTGCAATATTTTCTAGCATTAAATACCATTAGAACTGTATATACGTAATGTAAAGCACTGAGGATGATTGACCGGAGGTTTGCTCAATTATTGGGCTTAATCGCTGTTTTGGTCTTCTCTGTCCATTGCGGTTGAACCGGATCACCAGACCCGGCTGTATCAGCTGGCGCCGCGCGCGAACCAAACAGTGTTTGGTCAAGCTCACCCACGACCTTGGTAAGGTCTGCCTGCTCGCTATCTCGAAGTAGTTCTTTCTTATCTGTTTTTTCTTTCATATAGACGGCAACACGTTTATCAACGTCGGCCTTGTCATCTATCTCGATTTGAGTTTTTAGCCGCTCCTCTATTTGAACTGGCGTGAGTTTTTTCAAAGAGCCACCGTTATTACTTGCCACCAACGCGATTTTTTCCGCAAGGTATTCCGCAGTTTCTCGTTTTAGAATCTCTGGCACGACGGCTATGTTACCTGACGCGTTTTGAATATGTTTATCATATTGATCATTGCTCAAAAGATACTTCTTTGCTTTTTCCGCACTTCTCTGTTTACGGATTTTAGCTTGTGTATTTGTCACAAACGGGGTGACACGATCATTAAATCGGCCCACCAAAAAAGTACCGCCCAGGCCAATCACAAGCGCTAAAGCAAGCCCAATGGGGCCACCCAAAAAAAATCCAACAGCAAGAGCGCCAGCTAGTGGTACAACTCCTTCCGTGACCACACGATAAATTTTTTCACCAACCCCAGAATTTCTCCAAAGATCACGCAGATTTTTCAATGTCAAAATATTTTTAGCCCAGGTACCCCAGCCTTCTTCATAAATTTCTCGGGCATGACCGGCTATCTCTTTTACAACTTCACGCGCCGCATAGCGCTGGGCAACATCTTTAGTGCTGTCTCCTCGATAAAGCTGTTGCGCCGCAGTCACCAGCGCATCTGTTCCTGTCGGCAACGCACGTGCCACGTTTTTCTCAACACTGGTCTTCACTGCCCCTTGAGCAACATCAGCAAGACTGCCCAGTAGCCCGCTTACCATGCCAGCACCCATGAGACTGCTAACGGCCGCTCTCACCGTATTGCCAGCCAGCGTCCCTGCCGTGCCAGCTTTTACCCCACCGGCCACATAGGGTGCTATTTGCGCCATGTGCAGCAAAGCAAATACTTCTGGGGGCACATCGCGATCTTCATATTCAGTCCGATTACCGACTAGCAAATCGCTGGCGATCCCTTCTGCTTTCAAACATGACACAATATTATCCAGGGTTCCTTTATACGCACCCACTTCTGGACCTTGCTGCAAAATAGCAATAGCATGCGTCAGATCTCCAATCAGTTCTTTGGCCAGCTGTGGATTTTTGTAAGCCCATGCCGGCAGCGTTCCCAGTGACTTAATCAGTTCAGCAGCACCTGCAACTGTTTTGCCTTTACCCAATTTAGCTAAGAGCGCAGTATAGGATTGCTTCAGGGTAATTCCTTTGTCAGCCATAAGCTTTTCACGAACCAATGTCCCGGTATCTTCGCGACCCAGTCTTTCCCCTGCCGGTAGTCCAGTTCCATTTACCACAAAATCCCATATCTTTTGCCCCCAGCCATCTTGAGGTAGCGGCTTCTTAGGATCAGCATCTAAAATTTTTATTTTCGCCAACTCATTATTAAAAAGCGTATTGGCAGATTTAATTTGCTCGCCCTGTGCTACGATCTCTGCCTCTAATGCCGCAATACGAGCAACGCGATTTGCAGAGACCTGGCTAACTGTGAAACCATCATACCCTTTGTTTCTCACCTTTGAATCGTCAGTGCCTATATCTTTTAATAATTTTAATTCTTGCTTAAATTTGAGAAGATCAGCGTTCAAGCTACGCGTCCTTTCTGTAAATCCCTTGGCTTTGATAACGCTAACCATGCGTTCAACTAAATTAGCGGCATTCTGCAGTGTACTGATAGTTTTGGCAATTTTATTGCTTTGATATTCTAGGCTTTGCTTAGAATTACGCACGTTATCTGTCATATCAGAGATAAAAACCGAATTGTTGTACTTTTCTAAACTATTCAGTGCCTTTATACTCAAATCCCGCTCTGTCGTGAGACTACTTTTCACGGCTGAGCTCACCTCTTTATGGTTAGATAAAATATTCAAGTCTGCAATATATTGTTTAAGATCTATTTGTTTTTTATTCGCTACTTCATGATTAAGCGAAATTAAGTTTTCACCACTGCCAAGCCCACCATGAAATTCTAAAACGCGAGTGGATACCGCCCTTGCATCGGCATCTGGATAGTCTTTAATTTTATCTAAATTTTTTGCCAAATCTTGGGGTCGGTGCTGCAAGGCCGCTTTTACCTCGCTAGCAAGCCTATTAAGATACGCATCGGGCTCTTCACTACTAGTGCCCATCTCACGCTCTCGCTGACTGTTCATAGCCAAAAAAATAGCTCCAAGTTCCTCGATGCGAACATTGATGCCTTTATTTTGCGCTTCCAGAGCCGCCACTTGAGCACCTAAATATGTTTTTTGCCCTTCTAGCAGCTCAACCTGCCTAAATATCGTTTCGCCCCCCATAGCCTCTGCTTCCGTTTTGTTATTTCCAGATAATGCCGCTTGGGATAGTTCTCCAGGCTTACCCTTGTTTAGAGCATCGGCAACAGCTTCAGCAGCTGTCATAATTGTGCTGGTACTGGTTAACAACTCTTTAGTAATGGCATCTTCTTTCATACTTGCTAGGTCAAGCGCTTGCTTAGTTTCGTTTATAGAGTTTGCTCTTGCCCACTTACTCCCAGTCACCTTCTCTGTATCTTTCTGGTACTCGCCCTGTGCGTGAGCTTCTGACACGTCCGGTGAAACTGGCGCTGGGGCTCCCTTTAGCTTTCCTTGGCCAAGCACACCGCCAAGCCAAGTAGGTTCTCTAATATAATCTGTATAAATTTTATTATCAAAAAGCGCTTTTACAGTGCTAAATTTGCCTGATTCTAAAGCGGCCTTAACGTTTGCGTAAGTCTTATCTGCTACTTTATCCATCAGCTTCGCCAATTCCGCTTTAAATTTCTCACCTGCCATGAGGGCTTGAATAGCTGGCTCTGTATTTGCTAATTTTTTTAAATCAGCAGACCATGAATTAATTTGTTTGGCATCGATTTGCTTGATGCGCTTTTCCCAAAGCGATTTGCCTTGCTCGCGCACAGATTCAGTTATTTTTTTTGGATTGGTTTTTTCTTGCCTTTTAAGCTGGTCTAGTTTTTTTGCCAAGGCGTCATCACTAATAACATAATCGCTCGCATCATGAAATTCATCCCTTTCAGGATTTTCATAGGGCGGCTGTTCAGATGCATCAAAAAATATTTCAGGTTTGACCTCGGCCTCGGGATGGCCTGCTAACCCTGCAGGTATTCCTAGACGATCGGCAACTGGTGTCGCATTTACATGATCAACTGGACCTTCAACTGGAGCCTTAGCTCTATCAAAATTTGGCCGTGTTCGCTCATTATATACAGGCATGATTCCCCTCCCGAGTCATTCTTAAGTTATAACACGACAGCTTAATTAAAGTCGCTTCCTGCCTTTTAAAAAAATCGGGAGAGGGTATGAAAATTTAGTAGCCGTTCAGCTACTTAACCAAGGTAGTTTTCTGGCTTTTAAAATAATCTATCTGCCACTGTTTAACCGCTTTTTGATGGCACAGATAGGTTGGACAAAAAACATGCGTGCCATCGTTGCGGCTGACAAAATAAAGATCAGCGGTATGGGCCGGCCATAAAACCGCACGAATCGATTCTAATCCTGGCGAGGAGATAGGCCCAGGCGGCAGTCCCCAAATGGCGTAGGTATTGTAAGGATGCCACATTGTTAAATGCTTTTTGCTAATATTGCCATCATAGTTAGCAATGCTATAAATCACACTGGGATCTGTTTGCAGTTTCATGTGCTTTTTTAAACGATTAAAAAAGACGCTGGCAATCAAAGGTCTTTCCGCAAACGCTCCCGTTTCTTTCTCGACCAGAGAAGCCATGGTCAAAACCTGGTGCAAACTCCAATGCATATCGTGCATTTGCTTATGCATATCAGCATCGATCAGTTGCAACATCCGCGCATGCATTCTGCGTAAAATCACTTCGCCTTTGGTGCCAGGCGCAAATTGATAGGTATCTGGGAACAAGTACCCTTCTATGCCGCCGGGAACGCTGATTTCTTTTTTCCCAATTCTGACTTCGGGAATATTGAATTCTTTAATCAACTCAGGGCTGTTCATAGCACTTAGCATTTCTTCTTTAGACACGAGCCCGGCCTTTTCAATAATACCGGCAATCTCTTTTTTACTAGCCCCTTCAGGCACCGTAAAGCGCAATTCTTTCTTCAAACCTTTCTGCAAAAGTTTAATAATTTCATTGGGAGTATAAGTCCCATAGATGACATAATAGCCGGCTTTTAAATTTTCTGCTTTGCGCGCCACAAAACGCAAATAGGTATAGAAATTAAATGCACTACTCACTAAATGCTGTTCTTGCAAAGCACGGCTAATGGCCCGGGGACTGGTGCCTCTTTTAATTTCTAGCTCGACACGAAGGTTGTTTTCTCCAGGTATCGACGCTAAATTCTCTAAATATTTCCAATAAGCAAAAGCCACACCAGTGGTTGCGAGCAGTAACCCTAAAGTAATCCATATCCCAATTTTGATCACTCGATTTCTCATCTTTCACCTCGAATGTGATATAAAATCTTCAATCAAAATACGCGCCGCTTCACTATCAATCATTTTTTGGCGACGTTTTTTGGCTATTCCAGATTCAACCAGTCTTTTACTTGCTTGTTTAGACGTCATACTTTCATCTAACAAATGCACACTTATTATTAAGCCCGAGGCAATAGCAGCCTCTTGCAATGCCACTGAAAATCCCCGTGCCCGACGCGCCATGGTACCTTCTTCTGCAGACCTGGGCAACAGAGGATAGCCAATCACCACTATGCCCACTTCAAGCTCTTGACACAAACGAAGTAAATATGCGACATCCTTCGCACGACTTTGCGGCGTGAGATTTGGCAACGCTCTGGTTGTCATACGCAATTCATCACTCACCGCGAGCCCGGTACGGCGAAGTCCTAAATCAATTCCTAAAATACGTTTTACGCTTGGTTCCATCGTTTTTCAGTGTACCTTATTTCGAAAGTCTAGGTAACAAAGCTTGCAAAATCTCGCTTAGATTTAAATCCGGCCGAATTTTGGGACATTGCAAAAACAAGGGAACCGACACCGCTTGCTGAAGCTGGCTTTGCAACTTTTCTTCTTCATTCATCATTTTACTTTCTTCATCTAGCATCTCACTAAGGGCGCTCGAGAGTTGGTCGCGTTTCTGGGGTTCTATAACCATGGAAAACAACAAAGAACGCAAGGCTTCACGCTGTTCTAGCAGTGACCATTGAAAAAACAATAAGGGAGAGACTTGATTGACAATCAGAGCTTCGACGGCAAACTTTTCTGCAAAAAGCGCCTGCACAAGCTCTATACTTTCGCGAATGGCATTGGTCCTCGGCGCTACCACAACAGAAAACATGGTTTCCTGACTTTTTAATAGATGTAAAAAGCTATGCGCTCTTTTAACCAAAGGCTCATAAAGTTCCGAAAAAATATTTAAGAAATCAATCAACTCCTGCAAAAAATGCCCGGGAACAAACTTACCTATCACCCCCATTAATATCCGCTGGGTGCCAGCAAAAAAGGAAAAACCCTGGGCAGAAAATAAACGAAACGCATCTCTGTCCAAAAAAGATAAAACGCGCTCAGGCGCAGTCAAAAAATCTAAAGCCTGTGCCGTCGGCGGTGTATCAAGAACAATCAAATCAAAATCTGATTCGCTGGCTAGTGTATACAAAGCTTCGCAGGCCACAAATTCCCCTGAACCCGCCATCTCTTCAGATAGATGTTTATAAAAGCGATTAGAGAAAATAGATTCACGCACCTCACCACTCGATGACAAACGCGTCACTAAATCTCGCCACGCCATTTTGGTGTCCAGCATCATGGCATAAAGCGGTGCTTTGGGTTGCCATTTTTGCTCCAGGTTTAATTTTTGTTCAAAAAGAACAGGCTTACCGCCGACGTGAATTCCTAAAGCATCGGCTAAACGTTTGGCAGGATCGATGGTCATGATTAAAGTTTTTTTTCCCAAAGATGCCGCTAAAAATCCAATAGCAACCGACATGGTGGTTTTGCCAACTCCGCCGGCACCTACGCAAATAACAATCTTTTTTTTAAGAAGTGCATTAGAAAAATCCACTAAAAAGTTCTCCGACTTATGCAAAGGCATTTAAATTAAACAGCATCATTTCGGTCACTGCTGCTTCATCATTTCCCCTAAGCCGTGGCAATTGCAGGAACTGCTTATCTCCTTTAACCGCTTGCATGCGAGCAGTTTGAGCAAGCTCGGCCTCGGCTTGGATAATTCGTTTTTGTGCGGCATTAATTAATTGATCGAAATCTGGCAAAAGCTTCGATGCTGTGATTTGCTCAATGATTTCTTTTGATGCCTGGCTAAAAATAGCTTTGCTGAGACCATTGATAACGAGCATATACAAAGCAATGACCTTAGAATTCTGAACTTCCTGCATCAAGTGCAAAGCTTCATTCACGGCCATTTCTTCAGGCAGGGTGATTATATGCAAAGCACTGCGTTTGGCATCAGCAATCATCGAAGCGATTTGCAGTGCTTCCTCAGCAATCCCGCCTTTTTTAATGCCTTCATAAGTGACCTTAGCCACGCTTAAAAAACGAAGTCCGTGACCCGTGGCCGGACAATCAATCACTATCCGCTGATAGCGAGTTTCCTCTTCATTTTTTTCTTGCGCGTGATACCATATTTTTCCCAACATATTGAGCTCTGCCAAAGCCGGAACAAATTTGAGAAAGGAGCGTAGCAACGGACTTTCAAATATCAAACGATACAACTGCGGCGATGGAACTTTGAGCAATAAATACTCACGCAAACTGTCTTTGGGAGTCACATTAACAACCCAAAGCAACGGCTCTGCTTGCCTTAAAGTCGAATCAATAAACGTTGTTTTTAAAATAGCGCTGTGGCTATCGCTGGCATTGACTTGTACCAACAACGTACGCAGTTTCTTTTGGGTAAAATGCTTTGCCAAAGCACAGGCATAAGTGCTTTTACCGACGCCCCCTTTGCCACAAATAAAATGCAGTTGCGGCTCTCTTAATGTTTTATTGTGCCTACCCATTTAGGGTTTCACCGCTGCCCTGAACTTGTGCTTTCTTTTGCGGGGCCTCCAATTCTCTCACCCGCTTTTCCAACTGTGCAACAGTGTTGTGTAAGTTTTTAATTTCCCGTGCCCATTCAAAAAAAATTTGGACCTCTCGATTGGAAGTTACGCGTTTTTTGTAAAAATCACTCAAAACTTCACTGCCCGATTGCATGATTTCTTGAAACAGAGCACGCGGCATTTTCGCGACTTTTTTTTCTTCGCCCAAAAGCACTTGTGCTAAAATAACCTGGGTTAAATCTTCGCCCGTTTGACTGTCAACCACCACAGCATCCAGCCCTTCTTTGACCATGCTACCTATATCATCCAAGGTAATGTAACAACTGCTGCCTGTGTCATATAATTTACGATTTTTGTAACGTTTGATAATTTTCATTGAAGCACATCCTTGACTGATTCCACTATCTGCCTATGTTATCATGGTAAAATAATCTGGATAAAAATTCTACTTTCAAGTTAAGGAGCATAGACCATGGGTAAAATAATTGGAATTGACCTTGGCACAACCAACTCAGTTGTTGCCATTATGGAAGGCGGAGAGCCTAAAGTTATACCCAACGAAGAAGGCGCACGCACAACCCCTTCGGTTGTTGCTTACACTAAAGATGGTGATATTTTAGTCGGCCAAGCAGCCAGACGTCAGGCTATTACCAACCCTGAAAACACCATTTTTTCCAGCAAAAGATTTATTGGTCGCCGCTTTGATGAAAGCAAAACCGAAATTGAGCATCATCCGTTTAACTGCGTCAGACTCGAAAATGGCGATATCGGTTTTAAAGTTCAAGGCAACATCGTAACACCTCCTGAAGTCGCTGCTAAAATTTTGCAAAAACTAAAAATCGCTGCAGAAAACTATTTGGGACAGCCGGTCACCGAAGCCGTTATCACCGTCCCTGCTTATTTTAACGACGCCCAACGCCAAGCAACCAGAGATGCCGGACGTATTGCTGGTCTTGATGTCAAGCGCATTGTCAATGAGCCTACAGCTGCAGCATTGGCTTACGGACTCGATAAAAAAAACGAAGAAAAGATTGCCGTTTACGATTTGGGCGGTGGTACATTTGACATTTCCATCTTGGAAGTTGGCGAAAATATCGTAGAAGTAATTTCAACCAACGGTGACACCCGTTTAGGTGGAGACGATTTCGATGATATTTTAATGAAATATTTGTTTGAAGAGTTCAAAAAAGAAACCGGCATCGACGTCTCTAAAGACAAAATGGTTATTCAGCGTCTTAAAGAAGCTGCAGAGAAAGCAAAAATCGAACTTTCCAGTGTGAAAGAAACCGAAATCAGCTTGCCCTTCTTAACTGCGGATGCCAGCGGTCCTAAGCATCTCAGCATGAAGCTAACCCGTTCTAAATTTGAACAGCTGATTGAAAGCGCTGTGCAAAAAACCTTAGAACCATGCAAAAAAGCTTTAAGCGATGCCAAACTAAAAGTCGGCGACATCGACGAAGTCATTTTGGTTGGTGGATCCACACGTATCCCTATGGTGCAAGAACTCGTGAAAAAGTTCTTCAACAAAGAACCAAATCGCTCCGTCAATCCTGATGAAGTTGTGGCTCTGGGTGCTGCCGTGCAAGCCGGCGTGCTTGCTGGCGATGTTAAAGACATGCTTTTGTTAGATGTTACTCCGCTAAGCTTAGGCATTGAAACCCTGGGCGGTGTCACCACTGTCTTGATTCCTCGTAACACCACTATTCCTACCAAGAAGTCGGAAGTGTTTTCCACGGCGTCAGATAGCCAAACATCTGTAGAAGTTCACGTCTTGCAAGGCGAGCGCGAAATCGCACGCGACAACCGCACTTTGGGACGCTTTCATTTAGAAGGCATTCCGCCTGCACCACGTGGCACTCCTCAAGTGGAAGTAACTTTTGACATCGACGCTAACGGCATTGTGCATGTGTCAGCCAAAGATCGCGCGACTAACAAGGAACAACGCATCACCATAACGGCAAGTTCCGGTTTATCTGATGATGAAATCCAACGCATGGTCAAGGATGCTGAACAGCACAACGAAGAAGATAAAAAACGTCGTGAGTTGATTGAGGAACGCAACAAGCTTGACAGCATGATTTATAATGTTGAAAAAATGCTCAAAGACAACCAAGAAAAATTGCCTGCAGCATCCATTGAGCCTGTTGAAAAAGCCTTGAAAGAAGCCAAAGAAAAACTGGATTCTCAAGTTGTCGACGAGCTAAAAGCCGTGCATGAAAGCCTAACCTCGGCAAGCCACAAATTGGCTGAGGAGCTTTACAAGCAAGCAGGTCCAACCCCAGGAGCTGGCCCCGGCGACGTGGATCCAGCAAAAACAGGAGCAAGCGAAAACCAGGGAGCTAAACCACAAGATCCCAATGTGGTGGACGCTGAGTTTGAAGACTCTAACTAGTCCAATCGTTGCCAAGCAAGCCAGATAACAAAATCCCCTTAGAAAACACTCTAAGGGGATTTTTTTTGTTCTCATTTCCTCACTGGCATATTTCCAAAAAATCACTATATATTGCCCAACTAAATTCTATTGTGAGGCTATCCTATGTCATTAAAACTACGTTTGACGATAATGCAGTTCCTACAATTTTTCATTTGGGGGTCGTGGCTACTCACCATTGGAGCTTACTGGTTTCAAACCAAACATTGGTCAGCAGCTGAGTTCGGCGCGATCTTTTCCACCATGGGTATTGCTTCCCTTTTTATGCCCGCCATTTCTGGCATCATTGCTGATCGCTGGATAAATGCTGAAAAGTTATACGCATTTTAT